>RDXH01000135.1:0-1406 GCA_004292745.1 Oscillatoriales cyanobacterium
GCGCTTGGGCTCAAATTCTCAGAGAACATACCTTGAGAATTCAAACTGCATCGGCGGATTTGACATCCTTGGGATTGGGCGGCAGTGCGGTGGGTACTGGCTTAAATACTCATCCTGAATATTGTCAAAAAGTTGCTGAAATTCTCTCGACATTAATTGATAAACCTCTGAAACCAGCTACACATTTAATGGCGGCTATGCAGAGTATGTCGCCGTTTGTAAATGTGTCTGGTTCGCTGCGAAATCTGGCTCAAGATTGCGTTAAAATGTCCCATGACTTGCGTTTGATGGACTCCGGACCGAAAACGGGTTTGAAAGAAATTCAACTGCCTCCGGTGCAGCCTGGTTCGTCAATTATGCCGGGAAAATACAATCCTGTGATGGCGGAAATGACTTCGATGGTTTGTTTTCAAGTCATGGGTTATGATAGCGCGATCGCCCTTTGTGCCCAAGCGGGACAATTGGAGTTGAACGTGATGATGCCCCTGATCGCCTACAATCTGATTCATAGCATCGAAATTTTGGGCAATACGATTAGTGCTCTGAGTACCAAATGTCTGGCAAAAATTGAAGCTAAGGGCGATCGATGTCTCGCTTATGCTGAAGGTAGTCTCGCCCTCGTTACCGCCCTCAACACCCACATCGGTTATCTCAACGCGGCTGCTGTTGCCAAAGAATCTTTAGAAACTGGCAAATCTTTGCGGCAAATTGTGCTAGAACGCGGTTTAATGAGTACAGAAGACTTGGCAAAAGTTCTAGACTTAGAGAAAATGAGTGCGATGCCCACATCTTCGGCTAAGTAAGCTCAACTTAAAAAGCAGAATCCTCAGATCCCCAACTTTTTTAATAAGTCGGGGATCTAACAGCAGATATCCCACATTGCGTTATTCTTTGATAGTGTCAAGTTTCGGAGCAACATTTATGCGCGCAGGTTCTTTTAGTAAGTTAGTCCCTGATAGAGAGAATACAACGCAAGTTACCTTTCATTATGTTGAAGGTCAGGCAGAAACGTTTACAATTCCTATGCCTGCACGAGATTTTCAAGAGGAAGTGGTGAATTTATTAAGCCAACCTTGGTTGACTTTTCATTTAAATGACCAAACGGTTTTTATCTGTACATCCAGAGTGGTGAAAGTGGAAATAAAACCTGCAATTCCTGAACTTCTAGGTCAAGGCATATTCCCTAATTCCCAGCGAGTTACTACCATGCAGCGTGGCGCTGCTGGCAGATTACCAATGGATATATAATTGGGAATGGGGCATGGGGCATTGGTTAGTGGTGCTAACCAATCCTTGATGTCAAATAACCAATTCCCAATTCCCAATTCCCAATTCCCAATTCCCAATTCCCAATTCCCAATTCCCAATTCCCAATTCCCAATTCCCAATTCCCAATTCCCAATTCC
>RDXH01000135.1:1452-15138 GCA_004292745.1 Oscillatoriales cyanobacterium
CCAATTCCCAATTCCCAATTCCCAATTCCCAATTCCCAATTCCCAATTCCCAATTCCCAATTCCCAATTCCCAATTCCCAATTCCCAATTCCCAATAACATTATGCCTGCCGTTAGTTTAATTAGATCTAATTCCTACGATCGCCAAATCTTGCAAAAATCCTTAGAAAGCTTGATAGCACCCTTGGGGGGAATGTCAGCTTTTGTCAAAGGTGGCGATCGAGTTCTGCTCAAACCCAATCTCCTCACAGGTTCTCGCCCCACCAAAGAATGCGTCACCCGTCCCGAATTGGTCTATTGTGTGGCAAAAATGGTAATAGAAGCCGGTGGAAAACCCTTTTTAGGTGACAGCCCAGCCTTTGGGAGTGCTATGGGTGTTGCCAAAGCCAACGGCTATTTGCCACTGCTAGAAGAACTGAATTTGCCAGTAGTAGAATTTCAGGGAAAACGTTACGAAACTGTCAACGATGACTTCAATCATCTCCGGCTGTGCAAGGAAGCAATGGAAGCAGATGTGGTAATTAATTTGCCAAAATTGAAATCTCACGTCCAATTAACCGTCACCATGGGTGTGAAAAATTTGTTCGGCTGTGTTCCCGGCAAAATGAAGGCTTGGTGGCACATGGAAGCGGGCAAAGATAGTGCTAGATTTGGTGAAATGCTGGTCGAAACTGCACGCACGATTAACCCAAATTTGACTATACTCGATGGGATTATTGGTCACGAAGGTAACGGGCCAAGTGGCGGGGAACCTAAGTTTTTGGGAATTTTGGGCGCATCAAGTGATGTGTTTGCTTTGGATAGAACAATTGTTGAAATTATTAATGCTAATCCCGCTAGTGTTCCGACTGTGGTGGCGGCGATGAAGTTGGGGCTTTGCTCGAATTTAGAGGCTATTGATTTTCCGCTGTTGCAGCCGGAAAGTCTCAAGGTGTGGGATTGGAAGTTGCCGGAAAATATGATGCCGATCGACTTTGGTATGCCTCGTGTGGTCAAGTCGGCGTTCAAACACCTTTATATCAGGTTTATTAAAGAAAGGTTCAGCATCCGGGCTTCCGATTAGCTCTCGGAAAAGGAATCGGTAAAATTTTCTGTTGTTATGCCTTGTGCTTCGCCTTGTTAATTGTGAAGAAATATGACGCGGATGTTACCATCTCAAATAGATTTTATGTTAAGCTTTAATAAGCTTGTTCTAAATCCTATGGTTGAAAGTATTTAGATCGCTGTATTCAGAATTCGTGAATCACTCGTGTTGTTTTGCTAGCTAGCAGCAATGGGAACATGATATTTAAGTATAAATACTTCTAATTGCCGTCAATTTGAACTGGAGTTAGTGGGAATTTGCACTAATCTTTATAATTGAGCGCTCAATTATAAAGACTCAGTAAAGCTAGAAAAAGTATATTGACAATTATACTGATCTTGCATGATAATCCCCACATATCAACTAAATCCGGCTTGAATAACCCATTTATTTCTTACTCAATAGAATCCGAGCGAAAGCTAGTATGTTAGCGGTTGCAACCGCCTAGCCTTCGATGGGTCATTGACCCGCATCTTATAGTGAACATGGCTGTTATTAAATGTAAAAAATTTAATCCAGTTGTTTTATCCATCTGTCAGTATTACAAATCTCTGAAACAGTTTCTGAAACCCTTCTCGTATCAGGGATGGAAAGCTAAATTCGGTTAATGTCTTTTATGGGTATGGATGTTTTTTTTCAATTCCACCAAGGATTCAATACTAGATCGACAATAAAGTATTCAAAATTAATGAACTACCTTTTAATTTAGAGGTGATTTCTTTCGATCTGATTACGCCAGCTTTACTGAAAAAACACCACAGCTCTGTAGTATTAGCAGTGCCGGGATACCAACAGAACCATATTGCTCAAGTCTGTAAGTTAGCGGGAGTGCCGTGTATTTATGTTTCTGAATACACTTTGAAAACGCGCCACCAAATTGCGAGTGTGACGACAAGTAATCCGATGATGCGCCTGCGGAAACTGCTGTGGGAATACAATCAGGAAAAAAAGCAGTGCAAGGCGATCGTCATGGCAGATGGCTTGCAATGCAACGGCACTCCTACCTACGAAGCCTACAAGCATATCAATCGCAATCCACTGTTTTTCTTTGACACGCGGATTAGCGAGGATATGTTAGCCACAGAGGCAGAAATTGAAAAACGCACTGCAAACAGCTTACAAGATAGGCCTCTACGTTTGTTGTTTTCAGGTCGCCTGGTTAAAATGAAAGGAGCCGATCATTTACTTTTGGTTGCTCAAGAACTGAAGCAAATGAAAGTTAACTTTGAAATGTTCATCAGCGGTTCTGGCGATTTAGAAAAGACGATGCAAAAGACGATCGCAGCTAATCAACTTCAGAACCTGGTGAAAATGCTTGGTGTACCAGACTTTAAAACTGAATTTTTCCCCTTTGTAAAGAAGAATATTGATTTGTTTGTTTGCTGTCACCGCCAGGGCGATCCTTCCTGTACTTACATAGAAACTATGTCTTGTGGAGTGCCGATTGTGGGCTATGCTAACGAAGCATTCGAGGGAATTTCTGCAATGTCGGGAACCGGATGGGTTGTACCAATGAATCAACCTAAAGTGATGGCCCAGAAAATTGCACAACTCAGCCAGCAGCGGGAAGCAATTAAGTCTATGTCGTTCAAGTCTCTTCATTTTGCTCAAAAGCATACTTTTGAGAAGACTTTTAAAGCTCGCGTAGAACATATGCAGCAGGTGATTGCCCACTCAAGGCTGGCTCAAGAAGCTACGGAAAGTCGATTGTCTGAAGAGACAAATCCGATTTTTGCGTAATATTCTGTTTGCACTTCCATGGGATTTGATTTTGGTTACATCAAATCCTCTCTTCATCATCCTGTATTAAACTCTCTCTTCTCTTCCTTCGCGTCATGAGCGCCTTCGTGGTTAAATCACCTGACGATACAACCGGAATTGATTGATTTATCTTTAATAAGCACCCTGAAAAATTTACAGTCAAAAGTCAAACAAATTAGTTATTATCTCGACTTTTTACTTTTTACTTCTGAAAACCCACAATTTCCAACCACCTGTGAACATTTAACCGTACAATACTTCTGTTATAGGTGGGGTAGCATCTTTAGGATCGAACTGTTTTAATTTCAAAGCTTGGAGTAAAAACAGCCCGATATAAAGTGGATTCAACAAAACATACCGCTGCCAAAGACGCCCTGGTTCCATGACGAGTCGAAACAGCCATTCTAAACCTAACTTACCTAAAAACTCAGGAGATTTAGCCAAATTTCCTGAATGAAAATCGTAAGCAGCACCTACAGCAATCAGAGGCATTGATAATTCATCGCGATATTCGTAGGCCCAAACTTCTTGTCTCGGACACCCCAAACCTACAAAAGTAATTGCTGCACCGCTGTCGCGAATTTCCTGAGCGATGCGATGTTTTTCTTCCGTAGTAGTCTGTCGGAATTTAGAAGGCTGCATTCCCGCAATAATTAACTTGGGAAAACGCTGGCAAAGATTTTGAGATAAAGCCTCAAGTACACAAGGTTTAGAGCCGTATAGATAGATAGATAATCCTTCTTCGGCGGCACTTTCGCAGATTTCTAACATCGCATTCGGCCCGCAAACGCGATCGGGCAATTCTGTATTATAGAGCAAATTTAATGCCCATCTGACTGGTTGTCCATCTGGCAATACTAAGTCGATGTGATTGAGGCGATAGCGGTGAGTGCTGTCAAGGACTCCTGTCATTACGCCGTGCACCGCTAAAGCCGAAACCGACATTGGTTGGCCGGCGCGGGCTGCGCCAATAATTTTGCTAACTGCCGCTTTATAATCAACCGCATTTACTAAGATTCCCAGAACATTCTTTTTACCCTTGTCAATCATTTGGCACCTCTTTAAGCCAACGGTCGTGGTTACATTCATAAATTTCCTGAAGAATTTGTTTGACGTTATATTTCATTTTCCAATCTGGGTAGTGACTCTCGAATTTTCCATTGTCACTAATCCACCATATATGATCGCCTATGCGATTACTTTCAGCATAGGTCCAATTGAATTTGCGATCGGCAATTGTCTCGCACATTTCGATAGCTTCTAGCATGGAACAATTGCTGTACCTGCCACCTCCTGTGTTGTAAACCTCTGCGCTTCTGGGAGCTTTGAAAAATTCATAAAATGCTGAAATTAAATCTGCGCTATGAATGTTGTCTCGGACTTGCTTACCTTTGTATCCGAAAACGGTGTAGGGAGTTCCTGTCACCGCGCATTTCATTAAGTAGGCCAGGAAGCCGTGCAATTGAGCTCCTGAATGATTCGGGCCTGTCAGACAGCCTCCCCGAAAACAAGCCGTGTTCATATTAAAATAGCGGCCGTATTCTTGAACTAAAATGTCGGCAGCTACTTTGGATGCACCAAACAAACTGTGCAAACATTGGTCGATGGACATATCTTCCCGAATTCCCCCTTCGTAAGTATGACCCGGTGCAATTTCCCACCTGTGTTCTAATTCTACTAAAGGCAATTTGTTTGGTGTATCCCCGTATACTTTGTTGGTAGAAGTGAAAATGAAAACGGCTTTGGGACAGTACAAACGAGTTGCTTCTAAAAGATTTATCGTGCCGTTGGCATTGACGGTAAAATCTATTTTAGGAGCACGGGCGGCCCAATCGTGGCTCGGCTGGGCTGCGGTGTGAATTACTAATTCGATCGACTCGCCGTACCGCTGAAAGATATTGGTAATTGCTTCATAGTCGCGAATATCAATATCTAAGTGGTAATACTTAGTCCCCAAGGATTGTTCTAGCTGTTGGCGGTTCCAATTTGTAGAACCATCTGCACCAAAAAAGAACTGGCGCATATTATTGTCAATGCCGACTATATCCAAGCCTTGTTTAGCAAAGAATTTACAGGCTTCAGAACCAATTAAACCCGCAGAACCCGTAATAATTGCAACGCTCAATTTTTATCCTCCTCACAAATATTGTTTGATATTTTCGCGATCGAATACATCATATCAAATCCGGTAGCATCGGAATTATTCAGAACTCTATTCTCGGACTCTGTGTCAAGAGTGTTCTAGAAAGGTTAAATCACCTGACGATGTAACCGGAAACAATATCAGAACTTATCCAGATTTTCGATCGAGTAGATCTTGGCACAATTGGGCAAAAAATTCACCTTTAATATCCCAATCATATACTTCTTTGACGCGCTTTCTACCTGCTTCACCCAAACGCGATCGCCCTAAAGGATCTTTGCCTAAACATACTATAGCTTCTGCTAAACCTTCCACAGCGCGATCGGGGTCTGTAGCCGGAACCTTAATGCCCGTTTCAGCAGTTACCTGAGTAGCAGGACCACCCAAATCCAAACAAATCACCGGACGACCTATCCCCATCATTTCCGTGCAGACAAAACCCCCAGAATCGTGCAAACTAGGGTGGAGGAGAACGTGAGATTCCCCCATTTTAGAAAGAGTTTCACCACGAGGTAGAGAACCCCAAAAATGGACCTGGTTTTTGATTCCCAATTCTGTGGCCAAAGTTTCCAAACGCTGCCTTTCTGGACCATCTCCCACAATCCAGTATTCCGATTGTTCCAGCTTCGCCTCCGCAAATGCACGGAGTCCCAAGTGCACTCCTTTCCAGTGTAAGAGACGACCGACACTGATGAATCTAATGGGTTGTTCCGGGGGAGTTGGGAATTGTGCTAGTGCTTGAATTTCCGGCTGCGACAAACCGACTTGCGAGAAAATTTTCACATTTTTTGCTTTGAGAAATCGGAGTCTTGCAGCCGTTTCTTCGGTAGTTGCTAACGCGACAACACTGCGACGCGCCGTCAGCCCTACAAACGGATCGCGTTCCCCCAATCTTTGAGCCCATTCCCGGAGAGTTTCGTAAATTTTGCCCCGGCGGCTAAAATCTTGCCAAAAAGGCTTTGGTGCTGCTTCTGCACCCCCCACAGGCCCCCAAATGAAAGGCTGCGGTAATAATGCTAGGAAGCTGGGAGACCAATGTTTCACATAAGTTACGTGCTGTATTATGTCAAAACCGATCGCGCGATCGAGTTTCCGAGCGATAAAATAAGCCCAGATTTGCCACAAATAGTAATGAAGTTGCAGCAATCCTTGTTTCCCCTTCCAATCTTCGCTCCACCCAAAGGGGTCAAAATAAATAAAATGCAAATTGGGTACTGGATTGCGTTCTAATTCTGCTTCTATGTACGATCGACAAAAAGTGCGAGTAAATACCCAAGTTTCGTGATATTTAGCAGCTTGAATCACTGTATTCCATCCGACTCCCTCTTCAGAGCCGAGATTTGGTTCGCAAGCAAAAGCGGATAATAGAACTTTCATCAATTATTTGGTATAGGGCATTGGGCATCGCTGCACTGGGCATCGCTGCACTGGGCATTGGGCATTGCTAACAAATAACAACTGTCAACTAACAACTGCGAACAGTTAACAGTTAACTGATTTCATCAAAAAAGATATAACTTCGACATAACCTTTAGCCGCAGTTTCAGGAGTTTTTTGAGCAATTAGCTGTCGCGATCGCTCCCCCATCGACTCAATCAAATCAGGATTATCTAGAAAAACTTGCATCTTTTCTGCTAACTCCTGAGCCTGACTAGGGTCGAAAACATAACCGTTTTCCCCTGACACAATCAATTCGCAAGAAGCCGCACCCTTGGAACACAATACTGGTTTCCCAAACACCATGGCTTCTGGTACAACCATTCCCCAGACATCCTCAAAAGTAGGAAATACAAAAACATCAGCTTGGTCAAAGTAAGTGCCCAAACTTCCATAATCTACCCATCCGACCCATTTTACTTGTTCGTAAAAATCTTGTTCTTTAATAAAACTTTCCAATTCCTCCTGCTGGTCTCCCTTGCCAACAATCAGTAAAGTATAATCAGAATATCCTTGTTTTTTGAGCAGAGCACAAGCTTCTAACAGCGTCTTAATTCCTTTTCTGGCGGTAATCCGCCCGACATATAAAAAAATCGGCTGCTTGAGGTCTAATTTTTTGACCTTAGTTGTGGACAAAGGTTTCAGCAGCGTTTCCGCATCGGGAACTAAATAAGTTCTCGTAAAAACTTCGGCTTCCGGTACATTCAGCGCTTCTACTAAATATCTTTTGCCGGCTTCGCTGTTAGAAACAAAAGCATCAGCAAACTTCGCTAATATACGTCTGACAGATGTCCGAAAACTTGAATCTCGAAAATCTGTGTTTGGGGAACTACCATCATAAATAATTGCAATTCGCCACCGACAAACAGGTTTGAGAAGCACCACCAAGACAGTCCACAAAGAAAAAGCTTGAGGAAAAACTATATGAGGTCTAAATTTGAGCAAATGACCGATGATACTGGGTGATACGGCGATGAAACCGCGATCGTACCCTGTTTCAATCTTTTCCGTTTCGACAAACTTAGTTTCCCCTACCAATACAATCGAAGATGCTCCCGGTAGCGTCGGATCGAATCCAGGCCAAACACGACCAGTATAAAAAACTGTATTCTTAAATACTTGGGTAAATTCTCTCAATACTGGCTGCCAGTAAGCTCCCAATTCGACTTCCGGGACTAGCCAAGCGACGCGGATTTCATCCATGCGATTCACCTTTTAGTTGTAGGAGTAGAGCTCATTAGCCACGATAGCCTACAGGCCCTCGGCGGAGTGAGGTGAGAATCAACCTCAAATAAGGTAGGAGCCAATATATCGGCCACAATATATTTGTGTGCCGCTGTACGAGCACTTTCGACTCTTTTGGACTAAAACCCTTGGGTTGCATTACCTTTTTCCACCGATCGAGCAAACTCATGTTCGGGTCTTCCCAGCAGTTACCCTCAGACGGGTTAGTCGAACAGGTTCCGACGTATCCGGGGACTACCCAAACTGTACAGTTTTGTTGCACCGATCGCAAACCGTAGTCAATATCTCCCATGCTGTGAATAAAAGCTGGATCTAAGTTACCCACTACTTCAACTACCTCTCGCGGTATCAAAACGCAGTTGCCGTTCATTGTACTGCACTGTTGAGCTTCTGCGATCGGTTCCAGCAGACGAAAATGCAGAGGGTGCCACCAGCTAGTCCGCAACCAGCCCCCGTAAGTCAGCGCCCCAGTTGTCGCATCGTGAGTAGAACCCACTGCAATCGGTCGCCTGTGGCCTTGCTCGGCCAAGCTTCTGGACGTTGCCAGCATAGTGTTCACAGCCGACGGTTCCAGTACAGTGTCATCGTTGAGCCAGAGGTAGTAGTCATAACCATGCTTCATCGCTTCCGCCAATCCCTGCCGCATTCCCCCATTCCAGAACAAATTCCCATCTCCGCCCAGCAATTTCACCAGGGGATAAGTCTCCTGCACCGCTTCGGGAGTACCATCAGTGCTGGCAGCGTCCACTAAGTAGACTACCAGCAATACATCTGCTGGTAGTACCTGATTGAATAATGCCGCGAGACTAGCTAAGGTCTTTTGCTTGCGATTGTGGCAAGTTATGATTGTCGCTATAGTGCTGTGTGGTTTCATCAATCTATAATAGTTTCATTCAATATTATTGTAGTCTGGAAAAAATTATGAGGCAATTCCTCAAAAAAATAGCGTACAAAATGCTTAAGCCTGCGGGATTTGATGTCCCGCGAAAAGGCATGAGAACCTCTATGTACGGTATGCTCGATCGGTTGATCGAGTTGGGTTTTCAACCAGAAACAGTTATAGATGTCGGCGTGGCCTACGGGACTTTTGAATTGTACGAAAAGTTTCCCACCACCAACTTCTTACTGGTAGAGCCTTTGATCGAATACGAGAAAAATTTAAAAGCAATTTGTCAGAAATACCAAGCTCAGTATATCATGGCCGGAGCGGGCGATCGAGCGGGAAATATTACGATTAATGTTCACCCTCAACTCTACGGATCTTCTACTCTCAACGAGTCAGAAGGCAGTCTGGCCGACGGTGTACCCAGAGAAATTCCTCTAGTTGTTCTCGATGATGTGTGCCGGGAAAAAAACTTAAAACCGCCTTATTTATTGAAAATTGATGTCCAAGGTGCCGAGTTGAATGTTTTGGATGGCTGTCGTCAGATGCTTGAGGATACAGAAGTAATCATACTGGAAGTATCCCTGTTTCAATTCTTTGTTGGTGGCCCGCAATTATACGATGTTGTGAGTTATATGAAAGAGCGCGGATTCGTCACCTACGATATTTTTGGAGGTTATATCCGCCCTCTCGATGGAGCTTTGGCTCAGGTAGATATGGTGTTTGTTAAAGAAAATGGACTATTTAGAAAGTCTCATTTTTTTGCGACACCACAGCAGCGAAAACAGTTAGTTTAATTGGCTGCACTGTTGGCGGCGCTGGCGAGTTCAGAAAACAGCGACAAGTAGCGGCGAGCTTGTATCTCTGAGGTGAATTCTTGTTCGACTTTCTGGCGCGCCCTGGTGCAGAGTTTTTGGTGTCGATCGGGATTTTCTAGTACCCATGCAATACCTGTAGCTAAATCTTCTGTTTCATAAGGTTTAGCTAAGTAGCCATTGGAGCAATGCTCGATCAAATCTGGCATTCCCCCAATCTTGAATCCGACACTGGGGATGCCACAGGCTGCCGCTTCCATCACCGTATTCGGTAAATTATCGTAAACAGAAGGAGCCACGAACACATCCGCTGCTGCATAAACTATTGCCAGAGAAACGTCATCAGCGAATTTACCTAAGTAATGCGTGTTAAAACCAAGTTCAATCGGATTGGCTGCTCCCGAAGAACCAAAAACTAGCAACTGTATGCGATCGTTCCAGCCCGATTTACTGAGACTTTGCAAAGCCGATACCAGCAAGTTAAATCCTTTCCACCGATCGCCCGTGCCACCAGCACCGCCAAATAGTACAATTTGTTTATCTTGAGGTAAATTCAGGATTTCTCTAGCCCATTGCCGATTGATGGGTTTGTACTTTTGAGTATTAATCCCATTCGGAATTACCTCAACTCGCTCGTCTTTAAACAGAGCACTAGAACTAGCACATTTCGCCAGCCAAGCACTAGGGCTAACCAAAGTTAAGTTAAGATTTTTCCAAGCTTTCGCTTTCCTCTGCCACACCCAACGCGACAAATCCCCATCCTTGCTGCTGTGGAGTTGGTGACAGCTACCGCAAGATTCAGTATAGCGATCGCACTCTTCGCTATAGTGACATCCACCAGTGAAAGGCCACATATCATGGAGAGTCCAGACTAGGGGTTTATTAAACTTGGGAATGGTTTCTACTTGCATATAACCACCACAAACCCAGTGCAAATTAATAATATCTGGTTGGATTTTGGCAACCTTCGCAGCCAGGGAGTCCGGCAACCATTGAGGAGAAAAAATCACAGGATTCCTCTCAGGATAAAGCCGCAATGGAGCATTTGATATAGTCGAAATAATCTTATCAAACTTGCTTGCTAGCCCATCCTGTGATACAATGACATTTGCATCCCCACTTATCTTATTTTTCACCAGCATTTGGGAAGACACCCCAATCCCCTGCAAACTTTCGTGCAGTCTATAAGCAGCGCGGGCTGCACCACCGACCGTATCAGAACTATTGAGAACTACAACCTTCATCTACCCTGCCTTTCCTCTAGATTTAGAACGTCTAATGCGATCGGATTTGTGTCAACACTTTATGGACTTTTTTTTGTATCTTCTTTAGCAGTGGCGGATCGTAATCATACAAAGTATTTTGAGTGAAATTATCTGCTTGGGCGTCCCGAATTGCAAAGGGTGGGTGTTTCAACGGAAATGTTAGGGCTTCCGCTGCCATATTATTATATGGACTGGTGACATCCCCCGTGTGAGTTCCCCCCGTACCGTGTCCGATGTTAGAAGCTAAATTGACATTAGCTAGAATATTCATACCATTTTGAATAAAGCTAGCAAAAGCCCACTGGAAATCCCAAGTATCTATCTTTTTTTCATAACAAAGCTCAAAAGTATTTGTCCAAACTTTTACTGCTTGCGGATCTCCCAGTACATCCGCCAAAAAATTACCATCGCGAATTTCCGGCCACAACTTCATATCTAAATCGTAGTGCTGCCAAGCTCGTCTCCAAGTCGCCCAACTCCAGCAGTGATTGTAGCGAGAAAAGTAGTAGCTGTAATCAGTTCTTTTTCGCCCAAACTGAACATTTTGACCGGAGATTGACATGATTCGGCGATCGTCTCGGTAGCGATCGAGCAATTCTTCAGCAAAACGGAAAAAGGTCAGATGAGGTAAACAGTCATCCTCAATAATAATCGCCTCTTCCACCATCTCAAACACCCAATTGATACCGCTGGAAACCCGTAGCCGACACCCCAGATTGACGTCAGCATAATTTTTGAATACTTCGCAGTCCCAATCTACTCGCTCAATAATGGCCCGAACGCGATCGCAATCTTTATCTTCCCCCAGTCTATCTGCACGGGGTCCGTCCGCAACTACTAAAAGTTTCGGTGGCTTGACTTTGCGAATTTCTGCAAACACCCTTTCGGTTTCTTCCGGGCGTTTAAAAATAATAAATGCGACGGGAGTTTTCAATTGCCAATCCAACATTTAAATTCTCTACTATAATTTTAATTCACAACATCAGCAGTCATATAGGATTTAAACTCAGCAAAAGTCAAAACCATCACAGTCGCTATGAATGCCAGTGTATCATTTTTCGTCTGATAGGGCAAAAATCTATAGCGACCAGAAGCCATTCTAGGGTTGCTTTCTTGGTAGATAATATCTTGAGCCAAGTTGCCCCAGCGCTCATCTATTAAATCAATAGTCATGCCAGCATGGGCCGAAGGCAGTAGCATATTAGAGCCGTGCAGACCAATTACTAAACGGCTTTCTGCATACAAGTGGCATATTTCCTGTTCAATTTTTTGATTAAAACTATCCACCCTATAATCTTTAATCCATTCTGGGAAATTAGTTGTTGTCCCCAGACCAGCCACTGCAAATTTAGCCGCTGGTATCTGCAACCTGATTTTATTAAATACTTGCTGAATCATCAAATTTTGGAGCCATAGTGCAATTTTTTGACCCTTCAGCTTTCTCAAAAATCGGAACAAAAAACGATTAACTAACAAACGATCTTCGCGCCAGATAAACGTAATTTTGATTTCTTCTCCCTCAAAATTGTGTTTGGGTACTCTAGTAAACCGGGTGATATCGAACCGACTCGGATGAGAATAGGCTTCGCTGACATAAATCTCCTGAAAACGTTGAGTTTCTTCCTGCACAAACTCGGCAAAGCTGGGATAATACTCCAGACCATTTTTTAAAGATATAGGTACTGTCCAGACTTCAGCCACTCCGTCAGGAACCATCCACCTTAAAAACTTAGGGACGATCGTAATTAGCCCAAATTCCGGCTGGGAATCCAAGTGTCTTTCTGCATTGAGTAACTTTAACAGGGAGTGACCGTAAAGATAGTCAATACAGTTTAAGATGATTACCCGATCGCACTTCTTAAAAATTTCTTTGGTGATTTCAAGTTTCTCAGGTCTCGGATTTTGGAGTGAATGCAGTAACGGTTTTCCTAACCATTCTCCCATCCTATTATCCCCAGACAAAATCTCTCCTTTTGCTAAATCAACTTGAATGGATGTATGAGACCCATGACCAACTCTCAAAACATCAATTATTTCAGTCTCAGAGTCCTTTAACTTAGATTTCAGACAAATTTGAATCCCCTGCCATAGGACCTCGATGGGTGTGAGAGCAGCACCTGTTCTGGGACAATTGGATTGCTGCTGAATGTCGGGTTTGATTTTAATCATAAAAACCTCACGGGAGCTTGGAAACCCAGTGGCTTTAGCCCTGGGAGGAAAAGGGACGCAGGATAATTTAGTGTCCCGTCAAGAGTTTTAAAATCCATAATTGTATCCATCTTTTTGATGAATGAGAAAACAACATTTGTAGTTAATTCCTTGAATTAATCCCTGGACTGCTGACACATTAAAACTGCCAGATGAGCGGACAGCGACCCTGCCCGTATAAGTGCCAATCTTTTTACCCGAAGTAACAACAGCTTTTATAATGTCACCCGTCTGAAAACCTTTGACAAATTTTAATCTCGGAACGTACCGAGAAGGAAATCCAAACTTGTCTGTGCGACACATCTGTCTTGAACCATGTCCAGTGGCTTTGATATTTAGGGGTTGATTTGCTAATACAGAAATATTAGGCGCATCCCCTACGCAAACTGCATCAAAGAAGTGGGTTTTTGGTAATTTTAACCGTAAACGGTTGAATTTGGTCAATCCGCCTGAACCCGTGACAATGACCTTGCCTGTTTCTTTCAGGCGATTAAACAAAGCCCATCGGGTTGAGTTGACAGCAGCCGCATCCTTCAATGGGCGCTTAGCTTGTGCCAAGATTTTCTTCAAAATATCGGGCTTTCTCGCCAAGAATATCTTGATATCCTTAGTCCCTTTTTTGGTATTACAAGGTTCACAGGCTAAGCACAGATTAGATACTCTATTGGTTCCACCTGATGATTTAGGATGAATGTGTTCAACTTGTAGCGGTACATTTTCCACACCACAGTAAGCGCATCGTCTCTCCCATTTGGTAGGGTCGAACGGGGTATCACTACCCCGAACTCCCATGCAAAACCGGACGTGATAGTTTCCCGTCATCCGGCTCCTCGACTGTTTGGCGCT
>RDXH01000136.1 GCA_004292745.1 Oscillatoriales cyanobacterium
AAGTCCACCCCTGGTAAACGTTTCACAGTGCTATAATCTACTGAATGTCGCCTGCCATCCGGCGTAACAACCTGATATTTTACTGCTTCATCCACGACATGATAAGCAGTCAAAATATAATAATTATTAGTAAAAAGTCCATTTTGTTTGGCAATAATTGCCCCAGAACCATTGCCATTAGGAAAATCAATACGAACCGTAATCTCTTCCGCAATCCTGTCTAATTCTTTCACTTGATTGGTTTCGACAAACTCAGGCGATAGCTCAACAGCAGTCTTAATTGCTATTCCCCAGCTATAACGGCTCATCTTCTCACGTTCACTGCTATTAGGTTTTGAACCATCTTCAAACACATAAGGATCGCCCCAAATAGGATTGGCAATAATACCATTAATGCCTATTACTTCACCTCGCCGATTCAGAATCGGTCCCCCGCTCATTCCTTTTTGAACATTATTGGTATAACCAATTTGATAGCCATCCTGAAATGCCTTATCTGGCAACAGAGAAACTTCGCCCGTTGTAAAAACCAGCTTCTCAGCATCAGAGACAAATCCAGCGGCAAATACTTGCTGATTCACAGCCAGTGTCGATACACTCATCAGCTCAGCTAAAGTGTAATCTTGAGCAGAACTAAACTGTAGCAAAGCCAAATCGCTACCTTTAAAGTTGACATCCTTAACCACATTAGCTTGATAAATTTTACCATCTGGTGTCTGGATGCGATAGGGTTCACCAGGAACCAAGACGTGCCGATTGGTTAAGACCCTATAAATGTCTTCTTTTTTGCCATTCGCTCCTTTTTGGCTAACCAATATTCCCGACCCGCTAGTCTTGTTTGATAGGACTTTGACAGTAATCGAGCCAGCGATTCGCTGTACTTCTTCTGGAGAAAGTTGGTTTGTCAGTGGTTGAGCGCTCTCACTAGGGGCAAAGACAGGAATATCCCATATTCTTGTGCCTGTAATTCTCATTGTCACTGCGCCACCAATACAAGCAGTGGCGAACAATAGACTCACGGTAGTTAAGGTAAGATAACGACGATTGGCTGGCATTTGAGTATCCTGGCTTTTAGTTTTTATCAACAGGAATTTTGCTAAGAAGCTTGTTCACATCAATGTAGATGTCAGAGTCATTAGAACCTTTTTCTTCTAGTGTGCCTGTTCCTAGATGGTCTGAAAATAACTGGTGGAGAACAAGTTTAGGGTTTGTTTTTGGCTTTAGCGTCCACAGTAAACGACAAGGGCCGCCGCGTTCTTTATCTTTTACACAGATGGTGTCTAAACCATTCTCTTTACCAGTTGTTATGTAATCCAGGAGTCCCTGATTACTGTAATCCTGAAAGCGGTTCGATACTTCTTCACAGCGTTTTTGTGGTGTATAGTTCACTTGATCCCCAAAGTCAGAAACCCAACGAATCACTGACTTACTCTTTGGAATGCCCCCGTTTGTGGTTTCTTGTGCAAACGTAGTGGGTACATTGTCACGGCTCACACCGCAAATGAAAGTTACCGATTGAGGAGGTTTGATAAGCGTGATACCACAAAACTGTAATATAGCGACTATGCCTGCTAAAGCACCTATAGTCGCTCCTAAAGCAACTAATACCTGGATGAGCTTGACCTTGATATTGCCTGGATTGTTCGTCATCATACTGTTTTGCTAAACTTTAGCTGCACAAAGGATCTGTGTAACCCTACGCTTCCGATGAAATATCTGCTATTTACAGCCACACAACGCACCCTAACGATTCCGCAAATCCGAGTTAGTTTGCTAACGCCAAAAAATAAAGTATCAGGGTAGTCGCCTGAAAACCTTCATTCCTTCACCGTTGTTATCACTTTGAGATTAGTGACAGCCAGGGACTAGAACTTGTCACGGTTGCAGACTACTGGCTATATTACTTCATTATCGTTATCAGTGGGTTCGCCAAGGGGAATCAGACCCCTGCCAATGTATTCGATCGACTTGTGGAGACTCAATCCCGGTTCAATGGCGATCGCACCAGCAAAGGTACCTACACATTAAGCGTTAATTCCAATCAGTTGTAACAAACATCATCGCAAATATTACAGTTTTTGAATTTTACTGCTTTTGATAACCCGATCGACAGTCACGTCTAATTCGGGAAAAGTTGGAGAAATAATGCGATCGCATCCTCTAAACCCTTGAACCTGATAACTCCCTTCCACTAAATGGTAAACAAAAATGGTAGGCACTTTCGGATTACCCAGATAATATCTAGATGCGATCGCCAAAAAATCCACAATCCAATATTCACAAATACCCAGCCGTTGATATTCATCGAACTTATCAACGTAATCATCTTCCCAGTTTGTTGAAACCACCTCAACCGCTAACTGAATCGGTTCCCTTAAAGCACCATAAGCTAATACATTACTATTCCACAAAGAAGCACTTACCACCCCAACATCAGGATTTCTACCTTGTTCTTGTCCACCAGCCGTTACAGTTCTAATTCGGATGTCCTTATCAACGATGTAGTCAAGTTCTAAACGCTCGTTTTCTCTATCAAAACACTTGACTAGATAGCGCGCTACATTTTTATGAGCTCTTGTTGCGTCCACCTCGACAATTTCTCCGTTTACAAGTTCGTAGATGCCATAACCATCGGGGTACTGTTCGAGGAAATCCTCAAAAGTAAGTTTAACTGCTGTTTGCACCATAACTAAAACTTTTTCCTACTTGTATCTTAATTTTAATCATTTTCAACTAAACTTAAACCAACAGCTAAGCAAACTCAAAAACAGGTGTTTCAATCACCCTAGTCGGCTTTCTATCTTCCCAAATCATCTTCTGCAACTGTTCCACAGTTTCAGGTAAAAAAAATCGCTCTCCCGTTTCCAAACACACTCTAGCAGGAACATTTTCAATAATAATAAATTTACCATTGAGTTCAAGCGTGTAAGTTACCTTTTGTTCCACCATTGTTTCTTTCCAGATGTCATTGTTCATTTTGATTTATCCTTAACTTAAAATCAATCCAAATTTTCGGATCTGGCTCGTATAAAGTAATGATTTTTACCAAAGGACGAGATGGATAACTGCACTGAACGTGCAAAGGTCTATTGGTAATGGTCAAGCCGAAAATCAAGCAGCTTGGGCCATATTTGTCATCGGGATACTCTTCGATAACTTCACCAGCCATTATTGCTTCCCGGAGCTCTTGTACGCTGATACCGCGAACTATGCTTTGGTTTACTGCGTGTTGTGAAAACTCAAAATCATTCTTTACAATTTTGACACGTATTTTTGCAATTATTGTCATAGTTTCATATCATAATAGACATCTCCTAAAAAGACAGTTAAGAAGGGAGCATCACGATTTTGCATAGGCGAAGCATGACCGCAGACAATTTATTAGCTCGCGCTAGAGATTTACAGCGGTCATGCTTCGCCCCTAGGAATATATTTGCCAAACACAGATGCACCCGTCAAGAACAGGCAGGATGCTTGTTACACAATAATTATGGGAGAGGTCTAATAGTTTCATATAATATCTATAATTTAACATATCAAAGCAAAAATTGTTAACCTGTAGCGGAACCAACCAAACATCAGTCAACATATAAAAGACCCCATTCCCCCAACCACCATGACAGACATCCACCAAATCGTCACCGCCCTAGAAGACAAAGAATACAAACAAGCCGCCCAACTCATCAAAAAATTACAAACAGAATCCCCAGAAAATCCCTGGGTGAAATACTACATGGCGCGCTACTACGAACTCACCAATCACCCCAAAAAAGCCGAAACCACCTACAAACAAATACTCCGCGACATCACCAACCCCAAAATCATCTCCCAAGCCCGCCAAGGGATTCAACGCATTGAAACCGCAACACAAGATAGACTCCAACAAGCCATAGAAACCGCCAAAAACGACCCCAGCAATCTCGAACCAGCACTCCTGATCCTGGAAGCCGTCAGCCCCGAAGACAAACCCGCAGCCATCCAAAATATCAGCAGAATCCTCAAAACCGACGCCTATACAACTCGGATGCAAGTTCAAAGCCGTGGCTGGAGACTGTATAAAACCGGCCCCATCGCCGAAATCCAAATTTACGGCCAAGAACTCCTCAACGCCGGAATTCCCGTATTCTGGGGAACCTTAGCTGATATTCAAAAAATTCAAATCTTTCGAGTGGAACACTTCCAGTCTCTTTCTTCCCCAGCCGTTATCTGCAAAGACAACCTAAATAGACTCGGTTCCATCGCATTTAACTGGTCAGAAGTCAGCCAAAGAGTAGAAGGCTTATTACCCATGTTTATGGACATCATGGACTACTCACCCCACCGAAGAACCGACCAATTTCGCCACAAAGAAATCACCCAAGATTACGCTCAAATCTGCGACTTGCACCTTCCCAGCAGAAACTGTATTCTGCGAATTTGCGACCAAAGTTACGAATTTCAACAAGGTATTGACTTTACCCAAATTTCAGCAGATATTCCCGCTTCTGCCCCCAAAAAACCCAAATCTGGTTCCCAAAAACCTCTACAAGTTCCTCAAAGTACCACCAGAATCAACTGGAATCACTTACTAGAAATACTTGACCAACAGCTTGATGTGACAGTTTGGTCAGAATTTACTCCCTTTGCCGAGACCGTTCTCGATTACACTCATATGTTAAGTAACATCGAATCTTATGTAGAAGTCGATCGCAAATCCGAAACCCCTTGGGACCCAGCTTTCCAGCTATACAGCGGATTAGCCTTCCTGAAAAACCTAGGAAATAGGTAATAGTAATAAAAAGTTAAATATTAAAAATCACAAACACCAGTGTTAAATTTTTAATATTACTATTTGCAATTTTCCAATATCCTATTACCTATTACCTATTACCTATTACCTATTACCTACTTGGTTTTTACCTGACGAGCCATTTCCCGGAAATTATTCATGCTGGGTCCAGGAGTCCTACGGCTGGTATTTGGTATTGGCATTAAATTATTAGGAGCAAAGGTCTGAGTCGGTTCGCTAGAACTCGGTACTTTTCCGTTAGTTGCTGCTGCTGTGGCTACTTTCACAGGTTCTTTTTCTGGCTGAGGCTTTTTGGCTGTTTCTGTCTTGGGTTTCTTAGCGGGTTCCGATTTGGCTGCACTCGGTTTTGCTACTGCTGGGACTGCGACTACTGGTTCAGGCTGTTTAGCAGCAGCAAGCTCAACTTTCGCTGACTCCTTCCCATCAGAGTTTCCCAAATCTAGAAAATATTCAGACTTTTTGAAGCCCAACAATCCGCCGATAAAGCCGAAAATAGCGCCGAAGAAATTTTTGATAAAACCAAACATTAGATTTACTCCTTTTGTTTTTTTAGAGAAATTTGTACCAGCTTTTGAAATACTCACGCCCGCTAAAGCAGCAGTGATTCTTGACGCTTCATTGGGTTCTGCTAACCGTTGCTAGTCTGACAATCCCTCTGCGCCCATTTAGAGTCGTGGCGATTCCCCATCCCGACTTGTTCTATATTTCTAGCAGCATTGTCAACAAAGTTAGACTACGAGGTAAAGAAACCTTTGTCTATATTTATTCATCAAAATTTACATTTAGTGAGTAAAAACACCGATACTATAGTAATTTTTACTCAGTAATAGTAGTCTGAGCTTTGCACTTATTTACGATTATCTCAGAATAGATGACAGATTTCCGACTTAACTCGATCCGATTGGTTATCTGTCCCACTAGGGGTAAAACTCCCTAGGTGAGTCATTTATGCTGTAGTCGATCAGAAATTTTCTCTCCAAATGAACAGTTCGCTCGATCGCAATCCAGTCATCCTGGTACACGGTATCTGGGATACAAAAACAATTTTCAACACTTTGTCGGCCCACCTCAGCCAACTCGGATGGCCTGTACATAGCCTCAACCTCACCCCCAACGACGGTAGCCTCGGCCTCGACTCACTGGCGAAGCAACTAGCAGACTACATTTCTAAGAGCTTCGATCCAGAACAGGCGATCGACATAGTAGGCTACAGCATGGGCGGCATAGTCAGCCGCTACTACGTTCAGCGACTGGGAGGAATTAATCGCGTCCAGCGTTTCATCACCATATCTTCCCCCCACAGCGGCACTCTCACCGCCTATTCTCTGCCCTTACCAGGATACTTGCATATGCGTCCCAATAGTGACTTACTGCGAGATTTAAATCAAGATGTCACCATGCTCAAACGCATCAATTTCACCTCTATGTGGACACCCTTTGACATAATGATAGTCCCGGCAAAAAGCTCCCAAATGCCAGTAGGTAAAGAAGTAAAAGTCAACGTTTGGCTGCACCGCCAAATGGTGACAGATACTCAAAGTATTAACGCATTAGTTACTGAACTAACAGCACCTATTAAAAATAAAATTTCCAGCTAATCATGAATAGCAATTCTAGCTATAACCCAGTTTTACTCATTCACGGCATCTTCAGAAAATCGGGGATTTTTAATAAAATGTCCGGCTATCTTACCCAACTAGGATGGTCAGTATATAGCCTTGACCTCGCACCCAATTGGGGCAACACCAGCCTGGAAGAATTAGCCCTACAACTGGCCGATTATATAGACACAAACTTCGACCCACAACAGCCTTTAGATTTAGTAGGATTGAGCATGGGAGGTTTGGTCGCTCGCTACTATCTGCAAAGGCTAGGCGGAATTAACCGAGTGCAGCGATTTATTGCCCTATCTTCTCCTCATAGTGGCACTTGGACTGCTTACACTTTGTGGGGAAAAGGCTGTGTTCAAATGCGTCCTGGCAGTGTTTTTTTAGAAGATTTGAATCGAGATGCTAATCTGTTGAAAAAGGTCAATTTTACTTCTATTTGGACACCTTGGGATTTCATCATTGTGCCTGCTTCTAGTTCCCAAATATCCGCAGCTAAAGATGTGAAGTTGTCAGTATTTGCTCATGCTATGATGGCGAGAAATTCTCGGAGCTTAACAGCAGTTGCTGAAGCACTTTCAGAACCCTTGCAAGTTCACCATTAGGTTAACTTAATAAAACCTAAAATTGTCTTTTCTCTTGCAAATGGTGATTATTTCGCGCAGCAATCAAACAGCATCGCCCACTTCGGCGTATTCGCTGCGCCCAAAAATTGCCTCAGCTTCACAGTAATACTTGAATTCCAGTATATTGTGAGCTGGGTCTTCTAAGAAGAAAGTGCGGTGTTCTGTAGGCAAACCGACAAACCGTCTTCTCGGTTCTTGATAGAAGTTCAAGTTGTTTTGTTGTGCTTTTTCTAACAAGCTTTCCCAGTCGGCCTCGGAGGTAAAAACTAATCCAAAATGTCGGGGATAGATACCTCTTTGAGGTGTCAAAGGTTCGTGGCTAAGGTGGGCGACAATTTGATTGCCACACAAACCCATAATCACCGAATTCGGGGATTCCCGACCTAATTCGCAGCCGAGCCCGTCCACATAGAAGGCTTTTGTTTGAGCAATATCGCTCACGGGGAAGGCAAGATGAAATAAGACTTTGTTCATGGAGGTAAAAAGATGACTGTGCAAAATTCTGAGTTGTGGTTTAATTATTTATCTTGGTCTAATCCTTGGTTGGTGGCGATCGCCCTGAATACAATTTTACTGGCGATCGCCACGATTACTCCCAAAAAATTACTCACTCCGGCTGGGCAATTTCACGGCTGGCTGTTGGGTGTCATCATCTGGGGTTGTTTGGGATGGCAAGGCTATGCTGTGGTGATGTTCTATTTTCTCGTCGGATCGGGAGTTACTCGGATTGGCCAAGCCCAAAAAGAGGCAGAAGGCATAGCCGAAAAGCGATCGGGCGCGCGAGGCCCGGAAAATGTCTGGGGTTCTGCTTTAACCGCTACTCTTTGTGCTTTGGGAGTTTTGGGATTCTCTATGTTAGGAGAGACGGGCAATATTTTAGGAGAGACAGGCAATATTTTACAACAAACAGGCAAGATGCCTGTTCCACAAAATTTAATTTTGCCTGTCTCACAAGATGTAATTTCCCTGTTATTGCTGGGTTACGCGGCGAGTTTTTGTACCAAACTTTCGGATACCTGTGCTAGCGAAATTGGCAAAGCTTATGGGAAGCGGACGTTTTTGATTACTACCTTGCAGCCGGCACCTAGGGGTACAGAAGGGGCGGTGAGTTTAGAAGGAACTCTCGCTGGTATTGTAGGTTCGATCGCGATCGCACTTTTGAGTTGGGCTGTGGGTTTAATAGACTTGACAGGAATTCTTTTTTGTGTTATTGCAGCTTTTATTGCTACTAACATCGAGAGCGTGATTGGTGCGACCCTCCAATCAAAGTTTGAGTGGCTCACCAATGAAGTGGTGAATTTTGTCAATACTGCGATCGGAGCGATCGCGGCGATCGTCTTAGCCTTAGCCTGGACAGCTTTTTTCGCTTAGTTATAAATCACCAGTCATTAGTCTCAAGTAATCAACTAATGACTAATGACTAATGACTAATGACTAATGACTAATAACTAATGACTAATGACCAATAACTAATGACTAATGACTAATGACCAATAACTAATGACTAATGACTAATGACCAATGACCAATGACCAATGACCAATGACCAATGACCAATGACCAATGACTAATGACTAATGACTAATGACTAATCTTCTTGCGGCCCAAAAACCATTTGTACAATCATTGTTGGTTCGCCCCGCTGGTGATAGCGATCGGCCCAATTGCGAATAATTTCATCTAATTCCTCAACAGCTTGGTCAAGCCGTTCCGGCGGGATATCCAAGGTTTCCATAACCCGCATCACTTTAGGTTGTTTTTCGGCCCAATCTTGCATCAGGCGGAAATATCTAGCAGTATCTTCCACCATAGTGAAAGTCCGCTCTTCCTGCTCTGCGGGAGAGTAAGTAGCGCGGGTGAGGGCATAAAACGGCATTCCCCAAGGAGAATCAATACGAGTCACGGTTCCCGAATAGATCAAACGGCGTTTGATGTGTTCTGCTAGAGCTTCACTCAAAGGCATCCGTCTTTCTGGAGACATCTCTTCTTGCGATCGGCGGTGCAGAAACTCGATCAACTCCATAAACTGAAAAGAATTGATCAATTGAGCATCTGGCGGATTAGGAGGAATCTTTCCTTCCAGATATTTTTTTTCATCCGCCGTCAAGCTAGTAGCAGGAATGCGAGGGCGTCCCGGAACCCAAGGATACTGTTCCAGCCAGACATAAGGAAACTGAATTAAATATCTAGGTTCTTGGGAACCCAGCATTTTCAGCAATTTCCCCGTTGTCAGGGCTTCCTTAACTTCCTCGACAATCACCTTCACCCGTTTAGGCTCAATGTGATGCAAGTGTCCAGTCATCCGCAGGTTATGCTCCTGCTCCATATAAGTCATGTAAATCGCACACTTAGCCGCCGTTGCAGCCGCGTCTAGAAACGCACCGTGCCTGTGCCCACTGGTTCGCATGGCGCTAAACGCCAAATAAAGCATGATCTGATCCATTGCGCTAGGGCTGAGGCTTTTGACCAGATCCAAGGAGTCATTTTTCATTTTTATTCTCTCTGGCAAACCCCCACCATAGCTAGACTCAGCACTGGTTGGGGAGGAAAAGGAGGGTAGGGTAACAACAACATATCAGTTAAGTCAAGCTTTAGCTGAAGAAAGCGGTTTTAATTCCAGGCCAGACAAAATAAAGGCACCATCTATTACCACAACAGATGAGAAGCTCTCTATACCGTGACTGACCAGGGTTGAGCCTTCTAGGGGTAAAGACCTTGGGGATCTAAACCCCCTTGGAATCCAGCATAACTGACTGTCGTCCCAAAGGTTGCTACCAATCCCCCTATTTACCAATTTAATGGGGCAAAATGCTTCCAAGACGCGCTCTCGGAAAAATTTTACCGACTCATGGCGATTTGCCACAGGGCCAGAGGGGTAGAGTTAAATATACAAAACCGCCAATCACAAGAGTCCAACTCTAGATAAATGGCGGTTAAAGGTTGATTTGATAGTGTTTTGGTACACCCAAAATTATATTCTTGTCACTGGTAACAAAAAGTAGATTTGTCTCCCGAATCTGAAAAACTAGAATTATCGAAAATCCGAGCGATCGACTGAACAGCTCGAAACCAACCTCTAACCAACTTTGTTGAATAATTTGATTTCATCCAAGACCATTAAAGTTATTGTAGCGAGTTAGTTTCAGTGCTGGCGGAGCTGAAATCACGGCGTTGAGTATCTCTGCTGGGAGGATGATCGCCTTTTTGTTGAGTTTGCGCTGACAACATATATTGAGCAGTGGAAGTTTCTAACTGTGCGATAGGAGATTCAATAGATAGACCAGCGGTAGCACTCAAGAAGATGCCAGACAGGCTCAGTAAAGCAATTGCGGTGTAGTTTTTCATGGGTAGTATCCGTATCGGTGTATATTTAGAGATACAGACACTACTCATGCAGATCGGGATGAATTTACATAAAATCTAATGAAAAACACCATTGAGGCATTGCTAATTAGATTGCTATAATATACAAAACCGCCATTTATGGAGACTCACTGTCTCCATAAATAGCGGTTGAAGGTTTATACTTTCTCATCACATAAAAGGATATCCGAATGACAATAAACAAGAAGTGAAGTTACCAGGCAAATCTGAAAAATTAGCAGCCCATAAAATCAGATTGAGCGCTCGACACAGACCGTCAAAACAAACTCAATAACGGAACTCGCTTTCATGCAACGTCATTAAAATGCTTGTAGGAGATGAAACTCTCGGCGTCCGCTGCCTCTTTCAGGAGAACGATCGCCCTTTTGTTGAGTTTGGGCAGAGAAAATGTAGTTCGCGGTGGCAATTTCGAGCAGTTCGACTAGAGATGCAAAAACGCGATCGACCTTAGCGCTCAAAACACCAAGTAAAGGAAGAAATGTGTAATTTTGCATGAGGTTAATATCCGTGTCAGTGTCTATTAACTGATACAGACTCTCCCCGATCTATCAGGATAAAATTCTGGGAAATTTCAGGACTTATGCAAAAAACCTGATTTTGGCAACTCAACAGCCTCCACCAGCAGCCAAAAACCAGCTAAATTGAGCCTTCCCCACACTTTCAGAAGCTTCTGAGTTTCGCAACTGTGTAAAAACTCATCGATTTGAGGATCTAAAGTCACCAGTTTCCAAATTCGATCGCCATGGGAGGGCGCATCAGTCAGCGTCAGGGTATAATCTTGTTCGCCTCGGCGGTGGAAAATCCCATGTAAGGGACTTTGAGTATTTCTGCTGTCAGCGATCGGTTTATCTACAGACAAAGGACAATTGCCACTGGCTGGATATGAAGAGGGTCGATCGAGATAATAGCGTTGCCAGTATAGCCAATCCGATCGACTCGGTGTCAAATTAAATAAAGGAATAACTGCCGCCCTAGCCTCCACATCTTGCAGCAAAGCCTCCTGCAAAACTCTGACTGGCAAATCCCGCGGCTGACATCCCCGCCGCACACACAAAGCCGCCGCCATCCCCGCCGCCTGTCCAATATTCATTACCGTAGGTTGCAAACGAGTGGCACCATTAGCGATGTGAGAAACAGAAATATTTTTTTCGCAAACTAGCAAACCATCGGTATTCGCCGGAATCAGCGCACTGTAAGGAATAGTAAAAGGAGTTCCCGTCCATCGCCCGCCCCAGCGGATCGATTTTGGCTGCAAGGGAATGTCGCCACTAGGATAGTGGTGATCGTTGGCGTAGTTGCCGATCGCAATTGTTTCACAAATTCCCTCAGCATTTATGGGCAACTTCGCGACTCTGCCACCGGCAAGGGGTAAAATATCTTGTTCTCGGATTGTTTTTACTCCTTGCAAGCGGCGACTTTCTCGGTAGTAGGGGTGGAGGGCGAAGGCTGAAGTCAAGCCCTCCCTAGGCCCAGTCAAGCCCTCCCCAGTCAACCCCCCCCTACCCCCCCCAAGGGGGGAAGGAAATAAGGCAGAATCTTCTCCTTGGGGGGAAGGAAATAAGGCAGAATCTTCTCCTTGGGGGGAAGGAAATAAGGCAGAATCTTCTCCTT
>RDXH01000388.1 GCA_004292745.1 Oscillatoriales cyanobacterium
ACAATCCGCACGGATTGATAGGTTAGGTAACTTGCCAGCACCTTAGCGGTGTCTTTCGCAACTTGTTTGAGATCCATTTGACCCCAGCTCCCTCAAATTTTAGATTGTGGATTTTAGATTTTGGATGCAAACTTACTTGTAAATCTTCTTCCAAGATAAAGACATAACAGCAAGTTTGCTACCTAAAACCTAAAATCTCCAACCCAAAATCATCAAACGGTATCCATTGCCTCAAATTCAAACTTGATTTCTTTCCAGAGTTCGCAAGCAACAGCCAATTCAGGGCTCCATTTGCAAGCTTCGCGAATGATGTCTCCGCCTTCGCGCATCAAGTTGCGGCCTTCGTTACGTGCTTGGACACAAGCTTCCAAAGCAACGCGGTTAGCTGTTGCACCAGGTGCGTTACCCCAAGGGTGGCCCAAGGTGCCGCCGCCGAACTGCAAGCAGGAGTCGTCGCCAAAAATTTCAACCAAGGCTGGCATGTGCCAGATGTGGATACCGCCGGATGCAACTGGCATGACACCAGGCATGGAGGCCCAATCTTGGGTGAAGTAGATACCGCGGGCGCGGTCTTGTTCGATGTGGTCTTCGCGCATCAAGTCTACGAAGCCCATCGTGATGCCTTTCTCGCCTTCGAGTTTGCCCACAACTGTACCGGAGTGCAGGTGGTCGCCGCCGGACATCCGCAAGCACTTGGCAAGTACGCGGAAGTGGATACCGTGGTTCTTTTGGCGATCGATAACGGCGTGCATGGCGCGGTGAATGTGCAACAGTACACCGTTGCGACGGCACCATTTTGCCAAGGTGGTGTTTGCAGTGAAACCACCGGTGAGGTAGTCGTGCATGATGATGGGGGTTTTGATTTCTTTGGCGAATTCAGCCCGTTCCATCATTTCTTCGCAGGTGGGGGCGGTGACGTTGAGGTAGTGACCTTTGACTTCGCCGGTTTCTGCTTGAGCTTTTTCAATAGCTTCTTGAACGAACAAGAAACGATCGCGCCAACGCATGAATGGTTGCGAGTTGATGTTTTCGTCGTCTTTGGTGAAGTCCAAACCGCCGCGTAGAACTTCGTAAACGGCGCGGCCGTAGTTCTTAGCAGACAGACCCAATTTGGGCTTAATTGTACAACCCAGCAAAGGACGGCCGTACTTGTTCAATTTGTCGCGCTCAACGGTGATACCGTGAGGAGGACCTTGGAAGGTTTTGAGGTAAGCAATGGGAATCCGCAAGTCTTCCAACCGCAGAGCACGCAGAGCTTTGAAACCGAACACGTTACCGACCAAAGAGGTCAGCAGGTTGGTGACGGAACCTTCTTCAAACAAATCCAAAGGATAAGCGATGAAGCAGATGTCCACACTGTTGTCCAAGTACCGGTGGAAGATTCAGCAGCCACAGCAGCGCCGGCTTCTTCTGGGGGAACTCCTGGTTGTGGGGTAACACGGAAAGCCGCCAAAATATCTGTATCTTTCGGGGTGTAGTCCGGTGTGTAATACGTTAGTTTATAGTCTTGAACTCCGGCTTTATACCCAGCCTTGGATTGAGTTTGGGTTTGCGCGTAAGCCATATCTCGCTTCCTAGTATTCGCTTAATTTTTGGGCCTGATGGCAGGCTCTTAGAAATATATCAAGAAAGTGGTGCTCTAAAATTTTAATATTCTTTTAATCATCATAAGTATTGTTTATTTACCTTTACATTAAGAAATTATTTGTAACATCTCTTATTAAATAAAAGGTACGAATAATGCTTGGGGATCGCAAAAGAAGGGAGAGGGAACAAGATAGAGGGAATTAGGAAAAAGGGTTCGTTATCTTGGAGAGAAAGAATAAAGAAAGGGAATGGGTAGTTAGTTAGAAATACCTAAAATTATAGTTGATAGTTGAGTTCGATCGCGCGATCGAACTCAACTGCCCTCAAAAAATCTCAAACCGCAAATTCGCAATCTATAACTACTGTCTTCCACCGTCAAAAATCCAAACCATAGCACATAATATGGACAGGACTTGCTGTATGCAAGTTTCCTAATTCAAAAACTTGCATACAGCAATTGAACCGGAATGTCAACCCGGTTGCTGGGATAGCTGGTCGTAAGTCTTAATGGATATTTAGCCCCATTTCTACTCTGGTTGTGCCACACCCCCATTCAAAATCTGTCCACTGCATTAATCCAGATTGCCCAAAGCCCTACCCTCAGACTTGGGGCAACAATTTTTGTCAGAGTTGCGGAGGGCCACTGCGACTGAAAAATCGCTATGTGCCCCTACAAGTTTTGGGTAAAGGCGGTTTTGCCGCTATCTACACGGTTTGGGATACAGAATCTGAAACCGAGCGCGTGCTTAAAGTATTGCTGGAAACTTCGCCGAAAGCGGTGAAACTATTCGAGCAAGAAGCTTGGGTTTTAGCAATTTTGCGCAATCCCGGTGTCCCCAGAGTGGAGGCTGAGGGTTATTTTCATGTGCAAATGCAAAACTTGGTTGGGGAGGGAAATGCTGCGGCGCGCAGGCTTCCTTGTTTGGTAATGGAAAAGATTCACGGTAAAACTTTGGAAGATATTCTGGATGAGCACCCCCAAGGTTGTCCGCCAGAATGGGTTTTTAGTTGGCTTAGTCAAGCTGTGGAAATTTTAGAGGAGTTGCATAGATGTCAGATTATTCACCGCGATATTAAACCCTCCAATTTGATGTTGCGGATGCCACAATCGCCACAACTTTTGCTGGCTAACGGTTTGGGTGGATTGCAGTTGGTGACGATCGACTTTGGCGGTGTTAAACAGATGGGTGGTGTCGCACCGGTGGGGAAAGATGCTCCAAGTTCGACGCGGTTGATTTCTCCTGGGTATAGCCCGCCGGAACAAATTGTTGGGGGCGGTGTGGGCCCGGCGACGGATTTTTATGCCCTGGGGCGGACTTGTATTCACTTGCTGACGGGGAAGTATCCGGCGGATATTGAAGATCCGATGACTGGGGAGTTGCGATGGCGGCATATTTCGCCGATCGCTCCGGCTTTTGCTAATTTGTTGGATGATATGGTGCGATCGGACGTGCAGCAGCGTCCGGCAACGGCCCTGGAGGTTCGCCAACGTTTGAGGCAGATTTCTTCTCGGAATCAGGGACGAATGGCGATCGCGCCTAGCAGTCAAGCTATGCTGAAATTCTGTAGGCAAGTATTGGTGGTGGGGGCGCAAAAAACTGTCAGTCTGACTGGTTTTGTGTTTGGGGCGATCGCCCAAATTGTGGTAGCTTCTCTGGATACGGGCTGGGAAATGGTGCTCGGTGG
>RDXH01000012.1 GCA_004292745.1 Oscillatoriales cyanobacterium
AGCGCCAAAAATCTGAGTCCCTAGGAGGTAAAAAAATCAAATTCATCCTGAAAGATGTCTGAACCTACCGGAGACTTAATTAGTAGATGCACCCTGATTAATTAACTCCCGACCAAATTTGGCCGGGTTTTTTTTGTCGATGACAGCCACAGCGCCAAAAATCTGAGTCCCTAGGGCGTGTTTTCTCTCCCCCGAGATCCCCCCCAACCCCCCTTTTTAAGGGGGGAGAAAGAAGCTCAAAGTCCCCCTTCGATCGGGGGATGCGAGGGGGATCGGGATCTGATGGATCAGGCAAGAAAACACGCCCTAGGAGGTAAAAAAAATCAAATTCATCCTGAAAGAGGTCTGAACCTACCGGAGACTTAATTAGTAGATGCACCCTGATTAATTAACTCCCGACCAAATTTGGCCGGGGTTTTTTTTGTCGATGACAGCCACAGCGCCAAACATCTGAGTCCCTAGGAGTTAGGAGTTGTCTCTTCCTTGATTGTTTTGAGGTAAAATTACCGCAAAAACATCCTAAAATGATATTAAAAGCAATGGCGGTCAGATAACAAATAACCAATAACCAATAACCCATAACCAATAACCAATGCAGTCGATCGCACTTTCCCAGACTCACCTATTATCTATCCGCAGCCACGCCGAAAACACTTACCCTGAAGAGTGCTGCGGTTTGTTGTTAGGTACGATCGCGGACAATGTTAAAACCTTAGTAGAAGTTTGGCCAACCAAAAATGCCTGGAGTGCGGAAACTGAAGATAATTGCTCAGACTCAAAATTATTGACAAAAAAACGCAGATATGCTATATCACCACAAGATATGCTGAAGGGAATGAAAGATGGGCGCGATCGCAATTTAGAAATTATCGGCATCTACCATTCTCACCCAGATGGTCAGGCAGTACCATCAGAGTGCGATCGCACCCTCGCCTGGCCACAATACTCCTACATCATTGTGTCGGTTCCACAAGGCCGTTGTGAAGACGTCCGCAGTTGGACTCTAGACAGAGAAAACAAATTCCAAGCCGAAGAAATCCTCACATTAGATTAAGAAATAATTACTAAAAATCACAAACACGCAAAACTGCGAAAGATTTAGATAGGATATAATTCAAAATCGGCGCTACACAGAATATCATGCTAAATCCTAATCTGGACGAGATCCAGCTCAACAAAGAAGAATACGAACGCTACTCTCGCCACCTAATCCTGCCAGAAGTTGGATTGGACGGGCAGAAGCGTCTCAAAGCGGCCAGCGTACTCTGTATCGGCACAGGAGGACTCGGTTCCCCACTGCTGCTGTATTTAGCAGCAGCGGGGATTGGCCGCATTGGCATTGTAGACTTTGATATTGTTGACACTTCCAACTTGCAGCGACAGGTAATTCACGGCACATCTTGGGTAGGAAAACCAAAGATTGAATCGGCTAAAAATCGGATTTTAGAAATCAATCCTTTGTGTCAAGTTGATTTGTACGAAACTCGCGTTAGTTCCGAAAATGCGATCGCCATTGCGACACCCTATGACATCATCATCGATGGTACAGACAACTTCCAGACTCGCTACTTGATGAACGACGTTTCCGTGCTATTAAATAAGCCCAACGTCTACGGTTCCATCTTCCGATTTGAAGGACAAGCAACAGTTTTCAACTACGAAGGTGGCCCGAATTACCGAGATTTGTACCCAGAACCCCCACCGCCAGGGATGGTACCTTCCTGTGCAGAAGGTGGCGTTTTAGGCGTATTACCAGGAGTCATTGGCTGCATTCAAGCAACTGAAGCGATCAAAATTATCTTGGGTCAAGGCACTACTTTGAGTGGCAGACTGTTGCTGTACAATGCCTTAGACATGACATTCCGGCAGTTAAAACTGCGGCCAAATCCAGTGCGCCCAGTCATTGAAAAGTTAATCGATTACGAACAATTCTGCGGCATTCCTCAAGCCAAAGCAGAGGAAGCAAAAATACAAGTTGCTGAGATGACTGTCACGGAACTTAAGCAGTTAATCGATAGCGGTGCGAAGGATTTTCTGCTGCTAGATGTTCGGAATCCTAACGAGTATCAAATTGCTAAAATTCCTGGCTCAGTATTAGTACCTTTACCGGATATTGAAAACGGCAATGGTGTTGAGAAAGTCAAGGAATTGTTGAATGGCCACCGATTAATTGCACATTGCAAAATGGGCGGGCGTTCTGCGAAGGCTTTGGGGATTTTGAACGAAGCTGGAATTGAGGGGATTAATGTTAAGGGCGGAATTACGGCTTGGAGTCAAGAAGTAGACCCCTCAGTGCCTCAATATTAAGTCAAATCAAATCCGTTTGCATCGGAATCAAATCTCTCCCCCTACTCTGCTTCCTCTGCGTACTCTGCGGTTAAATCATATCAATTCGGGTTGTATCGGAATGATTTAACCGCGAAGGCGCTAAGGACGCGAAGTTCGAGAAGAGAGAGTTTAATACAGGACGATGAAGAGAGGATTTTATATCATTCCGTTTGCATCGGAATCAAATCTCTCCCCGTACTCTGCTTCCTCTGCGTACTCTGCGGTTAAATCATATAAATTCTGGTTGTATCGGAATGATTTAACCACAGAGAACACAGAGAACACAGAGAGAAATTAATAATTCCGATGCAACCGAAATTGAGATGAATTATCAAAAATAATGCTGTGTCCCTACCCCATATCTCTATTGGGTAGGGACACAGCAGTGCTGTGTCCTATATTACAGGACTCTCGATTAAACGCTGAAAGCGAGTTCAGGTAATTTCGGTTCCGATGAGTCACCGGGTAACACCTTCACTACACCGTTTTCATCTACATCTACGATCGCACTTTGGCCTTCTTTTAGCCTACCAGACAACATTTCCTCAGCCAGTACATCTTCCAGCAATCGCATAATTGCCCGACGTAAAGGCCTCGCACCGTAACTGGGATTGTAGCCTTCTTTAACTAACAGTTCCTTGAATGCTTCTGTCACAGATAAGGTGATATCCTGTTCCGTTAAGCGGCTGAAAAGTTGCTGCAACATGATGTCAGCAATCTGCTTAATTTCTTGTGTGTTCAACTGGCGGAAGACGATAATTTCATCCAAGCGGTTGAGAAATTCTGGACGGAAAAACTGTTTGAGTTCCTCATTTACCAAATTCCGAACTCGGTTGTATTGACCATCGGCTGCATCTTCAGCAAAGTCAAAACCGAGGCCACCGCCACCTTTTTCAATCACTTTAGAACCGATGTTTGATGTCATAATCAGCAGGGTATTCTTGAAGTCTACTGTCCGACCTTTGGCATCAGTCAGGCGGCCGTCTTCTAGGATTTGCAGCATCATGTTGAAGACATCTGGGTGCGCTTTTTCGATTTCGTCGAATAAGACTACTGTGTAAGGACGACGACGGACTGCTTCTGTGAGTTGGCCGCCTTCATCGTAGCCGACATAACCCGGAGGTGAACCGATCAGTTTGGAAACCGTGTGGCGTTCCATATACTCGGACATATCTAACCGAATCATCGCTTCTTCGGAACCGAAGAAATAAGCTGCTAAAGCTTTTGTTAGTTCCGTTTTACCGACGCCTGTGGGGCCGGAAAAGATGAAACTGGCGATCGGGCGATTTGGATTTTTCAACCCTACCCGCGCGCGACGGATGGCCTTAGAAACTGCCGTGACAGCTTCTTCTTGACCGATTAAACGCTGGTGCAAAGTGTCTTCCATGTGCAGCAGCAATTCCGATTCCGATTCTGTCAGTTTGCTGACCGGTACTCCCGTCCAATTCGCCACGATGTGGGCGATGTCTTCTTCGGTGACGATGGGAGAGATTCTGATTTGGCTTTTGTTGATTGTAGCTTCGGCGATTTCGGCTTCGATTGCTAATTCACGATCGCGCAATTTGCTGGCTTTCTCGAAGTCTTGTTCCCGAACAGCGATATCCTTCTCTTTGCTGACAGCCGGCAGTTGTTTTTTGAGCTCTTTGACTTCTGGCGGAGTTTGGGAATTCAGCACATGGACGCGGGAACCTGCTTCGTCAATTAAGTCGATCGCCTTGTCTGGCAAAAATCGATCGTTAATGTATCTGTCTGACAGTGTAGCCGCTGCTTCTAAGGCTGCATCGGAAATTGTCAATTTGTGATGTTGTTCGTAAGCCGATCGCAAACCATACAATATTTCGATCGTTTCAGCCACACTCGGTTCGCCAACTTTTATCGGTTGGAAACGCCGTTCTAGGGCTGCATCGCGTTCGATATACTTCCGATATTCATCCAGCGTAGTTGCTCCAACACACTGCAATTCCCCTCTAGCTAATGCTGGTTTGAGCATATTGGAGGCATCCATACTGCCTTGAATTGCCCCTGCACCCACTAAGGTATGAATTTCATCTATTACCAAAATGATGTTGCCAGCGGCGCGAATTTCCGCCATGATTTTTGTCAGGCGTTCTTCAAATTCGCCACGGAATTTTGTCCCTGCAATCAGCGAACCCATATCGAGGCTGATTACTTGTTTGTCTTCCAAAATTTCCGGGACGTTTCTGTTGACAATCCGCTGGGCGAGTCCTTCGGCGAGGGCTGTTTTGCCTACTCCCGGTTCGCCGACTAGCACGGGGTTATTCTTCGTGCGGCGGCCTAGCACTTGAATCACGCGCTCGATTTCGTTTTCGCGACCCACGACTGGATCGAGTTTACCTTCGGCGGCTAACTTGGTGAGGTTTGTGCCGAATTCTTCTAGAGTCGGGATTTTGCGATCGGTATTTTGACGACCTCCCGATACCGCAGCCACTTCTCCTACGGCACGAATTACCTGGGTGCGGACTCTGGCGCGATCGATCCCCAAGTTTTGCAGCACTTTGGCCGCGACACCTTCATCGTCTTGGATCAGTCCCAGTAAAATATGTTCGGTGCCGATGTAATTGTGCCCTAGCTGCCGCGCTTCATTCAGCGCTGTCTCAAAAATCCGCTTCACGCGAGGTGTAAACGGAATTTCAGGCGGTAGGAAGCCGGAACCTCTGCCGATGATATTTTCGATTTCATTGCGCGCCTCTTTCAAGTTGAGGCCCATGTCTAGTAATACTTTTGCAGCGATGCCAGTGCCTTCGCCCACGAGTCCCAGGAGGATTTGCTCAGTACCCACAAAATTGTGACCCAGGCGGCGCGCTTCCTCTTGGGCTAGCATTATTGCTTTAATGGCTTGTTCTGTAAAGCGTTCAAACATATTTTCCTATCCTACTAACTTGGCGAGGGCTGTATCGCTGCTGGTGAGGAGCGATTTTGAGTAATACACAAATTATATATGTAAATTTTTGTGTATTTACTTCAATATAATGTATCGCTGCTGAGGATGTGCCGACAGTGGGGAGAGCCGAATAGTAGGGGGGTGGTTGCCGTCCGCTACTTAGTTGGGATATTAATGAGAAGGAATCTCAGAATAATTACATAATTACCAATATTCTATATCGGAATCATGTAGGTGTCACCAGCTCGACATATCAACGTTTTCCTGGTTTTCACCTAACCATACCATGATTGCCATGTCAAGTATAAATCTCTAATCCACTGAATTATTTGGAAAAGCCCATGCCCTTTCGCTCGCAATACCAAATCCATTCTACTTTGTACGAAGGTATAGAAACCATTATTTACCGAGGAAATATTCCTCACCAGCAGCAAACAACCATACTCAAGATCCTGAAAGGGGAATATCCTACCCTCGATGCCATTACTCGCATCAAGCATGAGTACCGGATTCGGGAAAACTTAGACCATCCTAGTCTAGTGAAAGTCCTTACTCTGAAAAGTTACAACAACCGCTTGGGTTTGCTTTTAGAAGATTTTGGTGGCGAATCAGTCGATCGACTAATGTCGAGACAAAAGCTCGAAATCATTACTTGTTTGAAGATTGCGATCGCGATCGCCAACAGCTTACAATACCTGCATCTTCAAAATATTATTCATATTGTGCTAGATCGGCACGGAGGAAAGTTGATTTGTGACTCTGCACCGGGAGAGGGAGCAGAGTTTAAAATTGTGCTTCCCTATTGATGAATTAGAACCACACTGAAAGCAATTGTTCAATTATTTTCATAAATCCGATCGCAATTTGAATTAAGGGCCAACCCACGAAACAAATTAACACCGCCCAGCGAGTTTGAATATCCAACCCTTGGCGAACTCCCACAATTACCGCTAGCAAACTCCAGACAGCTAATATACGCTCTATTCCTTCTCCCAACAAAGGAATTAGCGTTAAAAAATTCAGCACTTGGGGGGCGTAGGCAAATCCGATGGGAATTAGTAATTCCCCATAATTTACGTGACCTGGTTTTAGCCAATCCCCGATTTTAGAGATAGTAAAAGTCCAAAAATAATAACCTCCCACCACTGCCAAGCCATCTATCAAAAGAGCTAAAAATAGAACCTGGGCTTCGGTTCGATTGATTAACAAAATGATTGCATTGCCCAGCACCTTAGACACGGCTGCTAAAATTACAATTGTTAATGCTATGCGCTTAGTTTTGGGAGTGTATGAAGTGTTTTCGTAAAAATTGCTGTTTAAAGAAAGGGCATTCCACAGCGTTACCCCTAAACCCGCAATTGAATCTTTTCCCCTCACTTTTGATTACTGCTCCAGAAGATAGTTGACAATTTCTACATAATCGGGTCTAATACAGAAAAATACATCAAGTATTGTTCCCAAATTAGAAAACTTATTGGTATTTTACCAAATTTTATTAAATGTTGAAGTTGATTTTACAGATACTTGTCTGGCTGCGTGGGGGAAGTTTAAATTTGTTGCTCGTCGCAGGTACAATACTCATAGTCTGGGGTATTGTTTCGCCAGTGGGTACTATTATCTGGTGGCTTGGTCAAAATGCCGAGAGTTTGGGTTTAAAGAAAGCTCCGCCGGAACTATTGCCTTCTAACAATATTAATATCGACCCAAGTAAGTCTTCGCCTCTCAATTGTTATATTGTTTTTTTGCCAGGAGTAGGCGATTTTTCGGGGGACGAATTAACCCGTGGGGAAGCATTTTTTCTCAAGAGTTTAGTTAAAAGTCATCCGCAGTGTGTAGCTGTGGGTGATATTTTTCCTTACTCAGCTTCTAACAAAAGTTTAGGAGGAGAAAGGCTGTTAGCACCTTTTTGGCGGTTTGCAGAACACGCAAAAAGTGGGCCGATTGCGGGGGATATATTCATCAAAATTCGCAATCTTTGGCGGTTTGCAATTTCTTTAGATTATCGCTACGGTCAGGCTTATAATCAGGGAATTGCCAATGTAATTATTGAGCGGATGAATGCTAAATATCCGATTTCACAGGCTCCTGAAAAACCTTTGAAAATTATTTTAATTGGAACTAGCGGTGGGGCACAAGTTGCTCTGGGTGCTACTCACTATCTTAAACAATGGCTGAAGGGAGAAATTACTGTTGTTTCGGTTGGCGGTGTGTTTTCGGGAGAAAATGGTTTTGCAGATGCCGATCGCATTTTTCATTTTCGCGGTTCTCGCGACTCAATTGAGGATATTGGTGGTATAGTTTTTCCCAGTCGCTGGTACTGGTTTGTGGGTTCACCATTCAATCAAGCTCGTTTAGAAAATCGCTATGCAGAAGGTTTGAGTGGTCCTCATAAGCATGATGGTGATGATGGATATTTTGGAGAAAATCGGGTGGCTGGTGAGGAAACATATGTAGATATAACGCTGGAAAAGGTTAATCAGTTGCCTATCTGGCCATCCGATATTAAATTTTAGATTTTAAATTTAAAAATTAAGATGTTGTTAGAAAGACATGGTTTTGAAGTGCAAATTCGGACTAATCAAGCTCCTGCAGAAAATTCTTGTCGCACTCCGGTGGATGTGTTGTTTCGATCGACTGCTAAAATTTATGGTGCGGGGGTTTTAGCTGTAGTGCTGACGGGGATGGGACAAGATGGACTTCACGGCTGCGAGGGTATTCGGGAGGTTGGGGGTCAAATTTTAGTTCAGGATCGGGCTAGTAGCGTAGTTTGGGGTATGCCGGGAAGTGTGGCTAATTCTGGTTTAGCCGATCGAGTGTTATCCTTGGAAGCAATGGCTTGCGAAATTATCGATCGAGTAAAAAATCACCAATCACCAATAACCAATCACCAATCACCAATTACCAATAACCAATAACCAATAACCAATTACCAATTACCAATTACCAATTACCAATCAGAATGTCTCGACCAACATTATACATCGCCATCACTAATCATGGATTCGGCCATGCCGTCCGAGTCTCATCAGTAGCAGCAAAAATTCAAGAATTACATCCAGAAATTTTATTAATTATCGCCACAACAGCACCTCGTTGGTTGCTAGAATCGTACATCACAGGTGATTTCATTCTCCGTCCCCGCGCTTTTGATGTTGGTGTTGTGCAGTCTGACAGTTTGAATATGGATTTAGACGCGACACTGGAAAAGTTGCAGGAAATTCGGAAAAAGCAAAATTCACTAATTGCTAGCGAAGTAAATTTTATTAAACAAAATCGGGTGGGTTTGATTCTGGCAGATATTCCACCTGTGATGACAAAGATTGCTAAGGCTGCTGGTGTTCCTTGCTGGATGATGAGCAATTTTGGTTGGGATTTTATTTATCGTGATTGGGGCGGGGAGTTTGACGAAATAGTCGATTGGATTGGTGAGTGCTTCGGAATGTGCGATCGCCTTTTTCGTCTCCCTTTGCACGAAAAAATGTCGTTTTTCCCCCACATAGAAGATGTTGGTTTCACAGGAGGCAATCCTCGGTATAGTAACGATAAAATTCGGGAGTTATTCAGAATCGAAACATCCCTAGAAAATACTGTATTATTGACTTTTGGTGGACTCGGTTTAGAAGATATCCCTTATCACAATTTACACAAGTTTAGCGATCGCCAATTTATCACTTTTGATGCTGCTGCTCCTGATTTGCCAAATTTGATTAGAGTCAAGAGTCAGGAGTTTGCCAACTCTTTCCCCATTTTACCGCGTCCAGTTGATGTAATGCCTGTCTGCGGACGGGTGATTTCCAAACCGGGGTATAGCACTTTTTCGGAAGCTTTGCGTTTGTCCATACCTGTGGTTTCTATCATGAGAGAAGGTTTTGCGGAAGCGGAGATTTTACTCGAAGGGATGCAAAACTATGGTTCCCATCAAATTATCACTGCTGCGGAGTTTTTTGAGGGTGATTGGGAGTTTTTACGAAAACCGATGCAGCCCCCGCGTTTGTCAGAAAAATTGGCGAGGAATGGTACGGAGGCGATCGCCCAAGCTGTTGTAGATTATTTTAAATAGCAAACAAGTCAATCAAATAAGGCGAATAGAATTGGCTGCTTGTCAAACACAGTCTGCCTTCGCCGGCTGAAGATTGCTGCAAAATCTCACATCCCCAATCTAAAATCCTATGACTCATTACCAACAGATATTCAAAATTAAAACTATCGGTAAGTCTTTGTGTAAAATTACCGAACAGGTAGAAAATGTGGTAGCGAATTCTGGTATTAACACAGGACTTTGTACCTTGTTTTTGCGCCATACTTCTGCTAGTTTACTGATACAGGAAAATGCAGACCCAGATGTACTCAAGGACTTAGCCAACTTTTTAGCTAAACTGGTACCGGAGGGTGCAACCTATATTCACGATGCAGAAGGCCCCGACGATATGCCGGCTCACATTCGCACTGCATTGACTCATACTTCTGAACAAATCCCGATCGATCGCGGTAGGCTGCTGTTAGGAACTTGGCAGGGAATTTACCTGTGGGAACATCGTCAGCGGGGGCAGAATCGCGAACTGGTGGTTCATATCAGCGGTAACTGAAAGAGAGGGAATTAGGCATGGTGCATCGGGCATTGGTAATTGGTAATTGGTAGCCACTTACCAATAATATAAAATCCTCTCTTCATCGTCCTGTATTAAACTCTCTCTTCTCTTCTCTTCCTTCGCGTACTTCGCGCCTTCGCGGTTAAATCATTCCGATCGGAATTTGCACCTCGCTGATTTTCATTGCTTCCGGTGTCATCGGGGAGTTGTAAAAAAAACGTCGCGGAGGTCCGACTATTGAGTATTCTGGATGTTGTTGAAGCCAATTCTTGAGTTTTTGGAGGTTATTTTCGTAGCTTTCCCAAGTGTAAGCCCCGCCGACACCAATGCTAACAACCGTCATCGGTGGCGTATCGGTGACTGTGACAGCCGAGCTAAGGCTGCTGGGAGCGATATTTGGTGATGGGTAGAGGAAAGAAACTTGTACTTCGGGAACATCCATTTGCCCTGCAATTCCTGTGTAGCGGGCTTCTACGGGCGTTGTCATCGCAATTTGGTTATTGCTGATATGTTGGAATAAGGGATTGAAGGCAACCCCAGTAGCTTGTCGCACATCACCAGCGTGGGAGTAAGTGACAGCGCGGTACTGAGGATATTGCTTAACTTCTATAGTACCAATCTCTGCGGGTTCAGGGAATCCACTGGGTAAATAAGCTGACATTGTTTGCGAGTTTATCCTTAACAAGTGGGAAAACTATTTTAGCATTGATCCCGCTCGATTTTGAGGATTGCACTTATAATTAATTTAGAGATTTGTTAATCAACCTCATATTAATACGGTCGGGGATAAAAACTTAAATAATTCTTAATATAATTGTCAGTGAAAATTAACATTGTTCATGGGTTTGTAATTTTTTTCGGTACTATTTGGTTATTCTCTCAGGGGGTGTAGCTTTTCAATTGTTTAGATTAGATGATGTTGAGGTAAATGATTAATTATACCGCTGTCCTGGAATAGTATATGAAAAAAATTTTAGTGATCGAGGACGATCGTGTGATTCGGGAGAATATTATCAAAATCCTCAAGTTTGAACGTTTTGATGCGATGGGGGCCGAAAATGGAATGCAGGGCTTATCTTTAGCGATGTCCAATCTGCCGGATGTGATTCTTTGCGATGTGATCATGCCGGAACTTAATGGTTATGGGGTGCTGATGGCCTTGCGATCGAATCCTGCTACTGCCACAGTACCTTTTGTATTTCTGACTGGTAAAGCCGATCGCGCTGAAATGCGGCAGGGCATGGAATTGGGAGCCGATGATTACCTGACTAAACCTTTTACTAAAGCTGAACTGGTAGGGGCGATCGCCAGTCGGTTGAAGAAACAAGAAGCCTTTGTCGAGCAATACAATAATTTACAAATACAAACCAACGAGCATATCATAGAACAAGATGCCTCGGAAAAATTAATCATACTGAAAAAAAGCTTATACACTGCTTTAAGACGAGAAGAATTCCTGGTTTACTATCAGCCCCTGGTTAGTCTAACTACCGGGAAGATTGTCGGTGCAGAAGCTTTGGTGCGCTGGAAACACCCAGAAAAAGGATTGATTCCACCTACAGAATTTATTCCGGTTGCTGAACAAACGGGCTTTATTATACCCTTGGGCGAGTGGATATTGCAGACAGCTTGCAAGCATTTAAAATCTTGGAAAAATGAGGGTTTTTCTGGGCTGCGGGTGGCAGTTAATTTATCACCTCGTCAATTTCACCAACCGGAACTCAGCACTAGAGTGGCAGAAATTTTAGAAAAAATTGGTTTGGAACCAAACAGTTTAGAATTAGAGTTAACGGAAAGTTTGATGATAGAGGATACTGAAAGCGCGATCGCTACTTTGACACAATTAAAAAAATTGGGAGTTTCTATTTCTATTGACGATTTCGGAACAGGCTATTCTTCCTTAAGCTATCTGACACAATACCCCTTCGATACTTTAAAAATAGACCGCTCTTTTATTCGTAATATCACAGATGGTTCTCGAAATGCAGCGATTGTAAAAGCTATTATTGAAATGGCTCACAGTCTGTCTCTGGAAGTAATTGCCGAAGGTGTTGAAACGGAATCCGAAAAAGACTTTATCATGCGCTATCAATGCGATTATATGCAAGGATATTTGTTCAGTCGTCCTTTGCCGGAAACGGATTTTGAGCAGTTGCTGAAGGAAGGTAACTGACACTCCCCCTGCCCTAGGGCTGTTTCATTCTTGGTTGGGGCTGTGCCAAGAGTGCCGGCCAAGAACGCCGCCCAATGCGCATAAATTTGTTGCGGCAAGCTGTGCCACCATTGCCGCACGAGACGAAACCTCAAGCTTACGGAATATTCGCTTCAAAGCTTGTTTCACTGAATTCTCAGTAATCCAAATTTCCCTCCCGATTTCTGCGTTGGTTCGTCCCAAAGCAACCAATTCGGCAATTTGCAATTCACGAGATGTTAATCGATCGCTCTTTAAAGGTTGTGGTTGCGATTCCCTACGGCATAGCTTCGCCTCGCGTACTGTGGCAGCCCAAACAGATAAGTGCAAACAAATTGCACTCAAATCGGCTAGATTTTGGGTATCAAAAGCGGGCATTGACTGTTCGCGAGTGCAGCCCACTGCGCCCACTAACTGAGCGCGATCGACGATCGGCCCCGCCATAACGTGCCAATGATCGGGACGGGGACAAATTATTGCCCACGCTTTGGGTGATGTCACCAATCCTTCATGCACAGGCGTATGACGCTCTACTAAATAACGTGCCACAGGATTATGTTCGACAGATAACGCTACTTTGAGTAATTTCTGAAGATGGCGATCGGCTAAAAGCTGGTCGAAAAAAAAGATTCCGCATCGCTTAGTTGCAAAATACTCGCCGATTGCGGGCACAATTTGCGATCGCAGATCGTTTTCATCCTTCACCTGGTGGATTTCTTTAAATAAAAGCTGCAAGGAAATTGTCATGCTGTCAAAAAGAGTACCCGATCGAGGACTAGAAACATTGCTATTATCCAATTATATTACTGTTGTCATCTCAAAAGCAACTGATTTGATTTACGTTACTATATGTTTCTTCAAGCCTTGCATAGCAGTCGCATATCGCGCACTTTATCGTCCAGCAAAAATCAAAATAATCTAATTTGAGAAGTAGAAATGACCCAAGATGCAATCTTCAGTCCCTTCTTTGCAACAGTGTTTCTAACACTCATAGTCTGGGTGTATATGTACATCCGCCGTATCAGTTTCATCACCAGTAGAAAGCTCAGCCAAAAGGAACTAGCAGTACCAGGCACACTAGCACAAATCTCGCCACCAAACGTATCCAATCCATCGGATAACCTCAAGAACTTGTTCGAGATTCCGATAATTTTCTATGCGCTTATCCTATATCTATTCATCACAAATCAGGTGGATGCAGTCTATGTAAATGCCGCGTGGGTATTCGTTGTATTTCGCGCCTTGCATAGCGCTGTCCATTGCACTTTCAATCTCATCATCCTTCGATTCTACCTCTACCTATTTTCCACGCTGGCGGTGTGGTTCATCGCGCTCCGCGCAGCCCTGATCCACTTCGGCACGTAAGTACGCTATTACCAGTAGAGCGATCGCTCCTGGGATAGAAACAATTAAGCGTGTCTAGACGCTGCAATCAGGGGCGGTTAGAGTTGACGCAATCTGTCGAGCTTTTTTAACTCCTGTGACTGTTCTTGCAATCGAGTTTCGAGCTTCTGACACACAAGTTCGCATAAATCAAAAATCATCGGGTCAGTGATTTGATAGTAAACGCTGACTCCCTGCGGCTGCCGTTGAACGATGCCTGCTTGGGTCAAAATCTTGAGGTGCTTGGAAACATTGGCTTGCCCCAGCCCTGTTTCCTCAATGATTTCAGTGACATTTTTAGCACCACTCTTGAGCGCACACAGCACTTGCAGCCGACTCAGCTCTGATAGAACTTTGAAGTAATCGGCAAGCTGAGCCAGAGCCGAAACTGGGATTTGAGACATAAGCAGGAGTTTGTTGACTAGAGTTTTGACTTGACTTATTTACTATATTACTATATCGTAATAATTTCAACAAATAGAGAGGAATGGCCATGCTGTTTCGTCAACTTTTTGACCGGGAAAGCAGTACCTATACTTATCTGATAGCCGATCGCGATTCCGCAGAAGCCCTATTGGTCGATCCAGTATTGGAACAGGTTGAGCGAGATCTCAAATTGCTCAAAGAACTGGGTTTGACCTTACGTTATTGCTTGGAAACTCATGTTCATGCCGATCACATTACCAGTGCATCTCAACTGCGGGAAGCAACAGGCTGTGTGAGTGTGGTTCCAGCCCAAGCACAGGTTAACTGTGCAGACTGTTTTATCCACCAGGGCGAAACGCTACAGGTTGGAACAGTGGAAGTGCAGGCGATCGCCACGCCAGGACACACAGATAGCCACATGGCATACCTCGTCAATGGAACTCACTTGCTGACCGGCGATGCGTTATTGATTCGCGGCTGTGGACGCACGGATTTTCAAAGCGGGGATGCCGGAACCTTGTTTGATTCAGTCACTCAAAGATTATTTACCTTGCCTGATTCTACCTCGATCTATCCAGGACACGACTATCGCGGGCAAACTGTTTCTTCCATTGAGGAGGAAAAATGCTGGAACCCTCGGTTTGTGGGGCGCAGCCGGGATGAGTTTATTCAATTTATGAATGCACTGAATCTGCCCAATCCTCAAAAAATGATGGAAGCTGTGCCAGCGAATGAACGGTGTGGCAACCTAACCTCAATTTTAGCTTAAACCTTAGATCTATTTTATTTGGAGTAACACAATGACAATGACTAACGATGCTCAAATTCAAGAAATTGATGCTCAAACCTTGAAACAATGGCTTGAGGAAAACGCCGTAACTTTAGTGGATGTTCGAGAAACTGCTGAATATGCAACTGAACGGATTCCCGGCGCAAAACTGCATCCGCTTTCACAATTCAATCCCGATCGAGTACGACCGTCTGAGGGACAAAAACTCGTTCTTTATTGTCAATCTGGAAATCGCTCTGCCAAAGCAGCCAGACAATGTTTAGATGCAGGATTCAATTCTGTGATTCATCTGCGTGGCGGAATTCCTACTTGGAAAAATGCAGGCTATCCGATTGAAAAAAGTAAAAATGCACCGATTAGCTTGTTTCGACAGGTGCAGATTGTGGCTGGCTCATTGGTTGTGCTGGGAACAGTTTTAGGGGTGTTTGTCTCACCTAAATTTTTACTTTTGAGTGGATTTGTAGGTGCTGGCTTAGTGTTTGCTGGCATCAGTAACACCTGTGCAATGGGAATGCTATTGGCAAAGTTACCTTACAACCAACAAGCCGGAAATAAACTATGATCTGGATAATTGGACATTTCCTGGCAGTTTGCATTGGTGTGAGTTTAGGCTTATTAGGCGGTGGTGGTTCTGTGTTAGCATTGCCTGTGCTGGTTTATGTTATGGGTGTTGCGCCCAAATCTGCGATCGCCATGACTTTGATTATTGTGGGGACTGTTAGCTTATTGGGCAGTATTCCCCATGCGCGGCGCGGCAATCTTAATTTCAAAACCGCAGTTATTTTTGGAAGTGCAACCATGTTGGGGGCTTATTTCGGTGCAAGAATAGCGACGCTACCGTTGATTACCAGCGCATTCCAGATGACTCTATTTGGACTGTCGATGTTGATTGCCGCCGGATTGATGATTTATCGCACCAGCAAGTCAAAGCCTGTATCTAGTCAGGATGAACTAGATGCTGTTGAGTATGTTAAACCCGTTTGTAAATACTGCTGGCTATGGCTGATGACTGAAGGGATTGCAGTAGGTGTTTTAACAGGATTGGTTGGTGTGGGGGGTGGATTTGCGATCGTCCCTGCTTTGGTTTTGTTGGGAAACGTGCCTATGCGACAGGCGATCGGAACTTCTCTCCTAATTATTGCGTGTAATTCTGTCGCGGGGCTGTTAGGTTATTTAGGGCATATTTCCCTAGACTGGAATCTCACGGTTTCATTCACCTTTTTAGCTGGATGTGGGACAGTGATTGGGGCTTATCTTGCACAGTTTATTCCAGCGCCACAACTGCAAAAAAGTTTCGGTTACTTCCTGCTAGTAGTTGCCACATTTGTATTAGTCCAAAATCGTGATAGTTTGCAGGGACTCAAAAAGTCATCTACTCAGCAGCAACCTCAAAACGCACTCTCTGACGGACGGCAGATTTCGGCTGGGATGCCGAGGTAATCTGTCGTCACTCATCTTAGCGACTCGCGATCGCCATTCAATTTACTGCGATCGCTCTTTTAGTGTCTAGTCCGATCGTTCTTTTTTGCGAGACATATAGATATCCTATAATTAAAGTTGTTGGTGTCGTACTACGATGATTTCTATGCTACAAATTACTAGCTGAATACCGATCGACAGTAGCACATTACCATGAGAATTGACCGACTAGAAATCAAAAACTTCAAGAAATTTTCAGACTATACCCTTGACTTGCATCCCCAATTTACGTTGTTAGTTGGGGACAATGGCACAGGTAAAACGACGATCCTCGATGCTTTGGCGATCGCGGCTGGAATTTGGCTGGTCAACTCCCCCGACACAACCCTCAACAATAGCCGCCGTAACATTCTGCCCTCAGAAATTCGCTTAGAAGCGATCGAATCCGACACCATCACCCAATTTATTGAACGAAAACCCGTCCAGATTAGGGCGATCGGCACGATTAACAGTCAGCCAGTCCAATGGCTCAGACAAATCAAAACTAACGGCTCTAGAACCTCCAACACAGAAGCCAAACAAGCTCTAGAAATTATCTTCACTTTATTTCAACAGATTGAAGCAGGCGCAAAAATTTGGCTACCCATCATCGCCTACTACGGAGCAGGTAGAGCTTGGCTACCCTCCAACCAACGCGACCCCAAAGCCACTACCCACACCAGCCCCGCCCGCCGTTGGGATGCCTTCTATGACTGCTTTGAAGAACGGATTAGAATCGCCGATATCCATACTTGGTTCCAGAAAGAAGCGATCGCTTCTGTCAATCGACAGGGACAAATGCGCCCTGGTTACAAGGTGGTAAAGTTTGCTATTTTGCGTTGTATTCCCAACGCCGATGACCTATGGTTTGACCCAGAGCGATCGGAAATTGTTGTTTCTATTCAAGGCAACCCCCAACCCTTTAGTAACCTTAGTGCTGGTCAAAAAATGATGGTAGGTCTAATCGCCGATATTGCCATCAAAATCGTTACTCAAAATGCCTCTTTCTTAACTGAAGAATCAGATAGATATAATCAAAAATTGCCTCTGATTTTGCAACAAACATCAGGGCTAGTCCTAATTGATGAAATAGATGTACATCTCCATCCAAAATGGCAACATCAAGTGGTGAATGACCTTACCAACACATTCCCCTCAATCCAGTTTGTTTGCACTTCCCATTCGCCACTTGTTATTGGTGAAGTTGAAGCAAGCTGTATTAGAGTCCTAGAACGCGATCGAGAAACTGGCCAAGTTATTTCTACAATTCCATTAGATGTCTTCTAATTATCTGACTCAAACCCCATAATCTGAAACCCAGGGATCGAGCTTGAATTCTGCCGCTAAAAATTCAATAAAACAAACTATCTTTGCAGGATAAAAACGACTCCGACGATACACCCCATGAATTTGCAACGGAGTCGGTTGATAATCCTGCAACACCACCTTGATATCGCCCCGGTAAATCTCATCCCCAAACATCCACACCGGCGCTACCGCAATCCCCAAACCCGATAACACAGCGGCTCGAATCGCCACAGAACTATTAGTTTGAAAACAGCCCCCCACCCGCACCTTAATAGTGCCATCTGTTCCTTGAAAATGCCACTCATTGCCCGTTGACAAATGAGTGTAAACAATACAATCATGATGCACTAAATCCTCCGGTTTTTTGGGTTCTCCCGCTTGCTCAAAATAGTCTGTTGTTGCTACTGTGACGCGGCGCGTCGTGCCGATGCGATGGCCAATTAGGGAACTATCCAGACGATTACCAATGCGGATTAACAGGTCTAAACCATCCTCTACAATGTCCACAAAATGATCTGCCATCATTAGATCGATTTTGACATCAGGATAGCGTTTCATAAATGCTTTTAAACGGGGAACAACCTGCATTTGCCCAAACAGCACGGGACAGCCCAATCGTAAAACGCCTGTAGCCCGTTCTTTCCCAGTTAAACTGGCCTCTGCTTCGGCAACGGTTTCCAAAATTTGCTGGCAATATTGATAGTATTTTTTACCTTCTTCGGTTAAATTCAAATTGGTAGTGGAACGAGTGAGTAATTGTACCCCCAGATATTTTTCGAGAGCGGCGATTTGTTTACTAATCGTCGGTTGCGTGGTCTGTTGTTCCCGCGCTACGGCAGAAAAGCTGTTCAATTCGATCGCCCGAACGAAACTTTGCATACAAGCAATTCGATCCATACAGCACCTATTCCAAAATGGCATATAGTATATTCTATTTTGCCTGCTTCTCAAAGAAATTGAAATAGATCATGATAGTCTCATCAACCGTTCTCACCCCAAAAACATCAATGTTAAAACTCAAATCCCTCAGCCCTCTGTTTGCTCCCCTAGCCCTGGCTAGCGTTATCACTGCCGGAGATGTGGCTGTACATAGCTTTGTACCTCAATTGCAAAATAGTGCGATCGCCGCCCCGGAAATGACTGCTCAGCAAAAGATTGAGATGATTAGTAAAAACAAAGGACAAATTGGTAGTGGCGACCAATTGCGAAGATTTTTCTTTGGTGATTTATTACCGTTAGGAGTACAACCCGGTGGAGCAGGCATGGTGGTCAATCTGTATAACAAAGCCAACGATGTTACCTTCTCCTACTGTGCAACCTACGACGTCGTAGTCGCTGTCAAACAAGGGAAAGTAGCAATGTTTTCACCAAATGAAGTGAAGTAATTTGCCTGTTCCCTTGCTGACTTTAAGTAAGGGAAAATTCCCCAGATATATATTGGCAAATATCGTGAATTTACAACTGGAATTTCATAAATTCTACCAGGAATTTTTGGCAAAGTTTCCCCCGGAAAAAGCAGCGATTATGCAAGGAGCAACTCAAGCATTAGCCAAGGAATTTAAAAATCGCAGAAGCTTAAGAATTGACGATGATGCCCCGGATTTTGTCCTGGAAAATACTGACGGTCAAAAGATTAGTCTGTACGAGCGATTAAATCAGGGAGCCGTTATTCTCTGTTTTTATTTTGGTAGTTGGTGTCCCTATTGTAATCTGGAATTACGGGCTTATCAGGGGCTATCACCCAAAATTCAGGCTTTAGGAGCTTCGGTTTTAGCCATTTCTCCCCAAACAATTGATGCTTCCCGAAAAACAGTCCTTAACAACGGACTTTCCTTTGATGTTTTGAGTGATGCGGGTTGCCAAATTTCCCGTGATTATGGTATTGTATTTGAAATTACCGCTCCTCTTAAATTACTTTATACCGAACTTGGTCACGCTCTCCCAGATTACAATGGGACGGAAGATTGGCTGTTACCTGTTCCTGCAACTTTTATTATCGATCGCCATCGACATATTGCCCTAGCTCACATTGACGTGGATTATAGCAAGCGTTATGAACCCGCCGACGCGATCGCCATTTTATTGTCCCTGTTTGTGGCTGCTTAGCGATCGATAATTTTGATTGTCCCTAAATAGTGAATTAATGGATCTTTAACATGGAACTTCAAGATATCTTTGCATTACTACATCCGGCGATCGCCATTGTTGTCGTCTTTCCCTTAATCGGAATTGTGGTGAATCGCGCCTTCCTCACCCGTCAACGCCGCCTGCTTGTCGCCGATGGGGGAAAAACTAAAATCCCGCCCGTAGTAGGTTCCGAGCACGTAGCCATGGGTAATTGGTTGAGCGGCTCAGTGGTAGGGGTTGCTCTACTGGGAATGGCCTACCCCATTTTCTCCAAAATGCTGAGTAACGACACCCTCACCAAAGAACCTTTTCGATTCTTGTTTGCGATCGCCATTTTCCTGTTAACCATTGCTTCTTTCGCACTACTATTTAAGGCAAGAGTTAAACTCTGGCGAGGCATTTTTGCCACTTTTACGGGCATGGGATTGATGATTTTAGGGTTTCAACCAGAAATCTTTCGCCGCGATAATGAATGGTTTGTTTCCCATTATTACTACGGTATGATAGCCTCTTTATTGATGATTTTTTCAGTGGCGATCGTCCAAGATATTTATCAGGATAGAGAAAATCGCTGGCGCAGGGTTCATATCATTCTCAATTGTTTGGCTCTCCTGTTCTTTATCGGTCAGGGAATCACTGGTGCAAGAGATTTACTAGAAATTCCCCTCCATTGGCAATCACAGTATATCTATCAATGCGATTACACTAATAAAACCTGTCCTCAACCGAAATAAGCTAATTTTAAGGTTTAAAAAATTAGAGAAATCAAGAGCATGAAAGTTGCAAATAAATTACATCAATTTTTCATCCGAGTTCCTAGCCCAATGTATCTTGGCATTGCTGTTTTAATTTTTGCTGCTTCTAATTCGGTAACTCGTAAAATTGTGGAAATTGGGGAAAATCATGCGATTAATGGCAGAAATCCTATTTCACTGTGCAATGTTTTATTTGTAGGTAATATCTGTGCCTTGGGGTTGATGACTCTAATTTTTTATCAAGATTGGCAACGGCCGACTCTGAAAGCTCTGACTCGTAAAGATTGGATTAGTTTAACTATTACAGGTATTTTATCGGGGGCGATCGCTCCGGCGTTAATTTTTGCAGCCCTGGGACAGACTAATGTTACTAATATTGTGTTAATTGGGCGCATCGAACCAATTTTAACCCTGTTGTTGGGCGTTTTGCTGTTGGGTTCGCGGGTAGATTTTTGGGCAATTGCAGGTTCTCTGATTTCCTTGGCTGGGGTGATAGTGACTGCTGTTTTAGGGAGTTCAAGTCAGATGATGACGATGGGTGGATTTCAAATTGGCACCGGAGAAACTTTTGTGGCGATCGCTGCGATCGTTGGTTCCATTGCCACCGTCGTTGGTAAACTGCAATTACAATCAATTCCCTTGGGCATTTTTACGATTTATCGCAATATTCTGGGGACGGTGTTTTTTTTCCTATTGGCTAATTTACTTTACGGACCTCACCATTTTGCCGAAGTCTTATCTCCTTTTCTGTGGCAATGGATGATAATCTATGCCGCGGTTATTGTCGTCACTGGTCAATTATGTTGGTTGGCGGGTTTAAAAAATGCGACTATAACCGAACTTAATTTAGCTAGTTTATTGAACCCCATTGCAGCTATAATCATGGGTTATTTAATTTTAGGGGAAGCTCCTACTTTAGCTCAATATTTAGGTGGCAGTTTGTTGTTTGTCGGGATGATATTTGGTTTTGTGGGCAACTTATATCAGGCTAAAATAAATCGATCGTTAGTTAACCCCAATCCTCGCGATGCCATGGAAACGGCGATCGGTTTTCGGGGTGTTTAATGTTTTCAGGAGGAACCTTTTTTATGAAACGCCGCTATTTCAACTTTGCTAGTCTTACCTTTGTGTCAACAATCGCGATCGCCTGCATCAAAACCCCTGGCGATCGAGCTACGATCGCGTCATCCGTCACTCCTGAAACCACGCCAACTGGGCCAACGACATCACCCGCAACGGCTCAAGTCGCAAAAGTTCTAACTTCTGGCACTTTTGTCGATGGCGAACACCCCACCAAAGGCACTGCCCGCATTGTCCAGAAAGGGAATGAGCGCATTCTGGAACTCGATCGAGCATTTCAAACCTCAACCTCTGGTCCTGATTTAGTCGTGATTTTACACAAATCGCCCGATGTCATTGGCTCGACAGTTCCTCCCGCCTATCCCCTCAAGAAAGGTGACTATGTGTCGATCGCGCCACTAAAATCCTACAGCGGTGCTCAAAGCTATGCGATTCCTGCCAGCATCAACTCAGAAGATTATGCTTCAGCGGCAATTTGGTGTCGTAAGTTCAATGCCACCTTTGGTGCTGCCACACTTCAGCGATCGAGTTCATAGCCCTTTGAAAAAGCCTTTTTATACCTATGAAATGGTTGACTCAATATCTTTATGCCATCAAATTAGATCAAACTATTCTGTCTATGCCAGTTTCACAATATTTAACAAACCCTTCGGCAGTGTTGAATTTTATACTTGATGCTACGGAGGCCCATCGGCTCAGTCCTATTTTTGAGAAATCCAGAGATTTATATCACTCCATTAGCGAGGACAAGGGCAAATATCTGCGCACAGAGGGTGGCGAAAATTAGTCGATCGGGCTAGGATTCCTGCTATTTAAATCTGTTTCTAATTTTGATAACTCCATGAGGAGGCAAACACACATAAAAGATATATCATAATCTTAATCGGATCATTTCTTCCCAGATATGTTCTACTGTTCCAACCCCAGGTGTTCTCATCCTTTCAATCCAGACAACTGTAAATTTTGCCAAAGTTGCGGAGTTCAAGGCCTCACACCTTTATTCAGAAACCGCTACCGCGTAATTCGACTTTTGGGCGAAGGGGGATTTGGCAGAACTTATGAAGCAGTAGATACAGACCGCATGGACGACCCTTGCGTAATTAAGCAGTTTATGCCTCAATTTCATGGAACCTCTGCCATTGAAAAAGCAACAGAACTGTTTCAGCAAGAAGCAAAACGACTTTACGAACTAGGCGAACATCCCCAAATTCCTAGATTAATTGCTTATTTTGAACAAGACCAGCGACTTTATTTGGTACAAGAGTTAATAGAAGGGCAAAATTTACTCGCCGAATTAACTCAACAGGGCGTTTTTAATGAAGAAAAAATTTGGCAGTTACTAGCAGATTTACTACCAGTTCTTAAATTTGTTCACGATCGCAATGTGATTCACCGAGATATAAAACTTGAGAATATCATCCGCCGTCGCAGCTCCCTTAACTCATCTCTCCCAAAAACTAGAACCTTGCGTAATTCAGTTTTCCGAAAAGGAGGGCGAGGAGATTTAGTTCTGATCGACTTCGGTGTTTCTAAACAGGTAACAGGATCGCTGATGAGTAAATCAGGGACCACAGTGGGGACTCGCGGATATTCACCGATGGAACAAATGCGGGGTCAAGTTTTTCCGGGCAGTGACTTGTACAGCTTGGGGATAACTTGCTTGCGCTTGCTAACTAACTGTTTGCCACAAGTTGACGGTTGTGATGAGCTTTATGACCCGACTAAAGGCATTGATAACTGGAGAAAAAAATTACCACCCCACACCAGTTTAAGTCGAAAATTGGGAGAAGTATTAGATAAATTAATTCAAGATTATCTCATAAATAGGTATCAATCTGCTGATGAAGTAATCAAAGCTTTAAATCTTTATTCCTTACCACCTCAACCTCCTCAGTCCCAATCAGTAGGTAAACTTGCTCTCAATTCTGAACAAAAAATAGGGGGGCCACTTGTTGTCCAAAATCCTCAGCTTCCGCGCACGCAACTTCCTAGCAATAATGTGGATCTTGAAAACCAGGAAAAATTTAATAGCAGTGTCGCCGTTACCCAGGGGAAGAAAAATGTCAATTTCCCAAAAAACACCTTTGAATTTGAGTGGGTAACGCTAGACAAAGGGGGTCATCAAACTCATATTAAAGTAGGAAAAGCTGATTTTTTTGAAGAACTTATTGGCAGTGGCAGAGTGATAGAAATGGTGTCAGTTCCTAGCGGTAATTTCCTGATAGGTTCTGCAAGTAATGAAGGAGATAGTGATGAAAAACCTCAGCAACAAGTGACTTTAGCACCTTTCTATATTGGCAAATTTCCAGTCACTCAGGCCCAGTGGGCGGTAGTGGCGGCACTGTCGGAAATTAAAATATTCCTCAATCCCGATCCTTCCCGTTTTAAAGGCGTAAATCGACCTGTAGAAAATATATCTTGGTACGAGGCTGTGGAGTTCTGTGCTAGACTTGCTCGAAAAACTGGTAAGAATTATCATTTACCTAGCGAGGCCCAATGGGAATATGCTTGTCGGGGGGAAACTATGACGGCTTTTCACTTTGGGGAAACGATTACCACTGACTTGGCAAATTACAACGGTAGTTCTAATTATGCTGAAGCACCGAAGGGAATTTATCGAGCTCAAACAACTGATGTTGGTAGTTTTAAACCTAATGCTTTTGGATTGTACGATTTCCACGGAAATGTTTGGGAATGGTGCGCCGATTTTTGGCATAGTAATTACAATGGTGCACCTACCGATGGTCGTGTTTGGGACTATCGTGGTGACGAGTCGCTGAGGGTATTGCGAGGCGGTTCTTGGAACGATCATGCTCCCAATTGTCGCAGCGCCTGTCGCCTCAGATATCAACCTGATTGTAGGGCTAGTATTGTGGGTTTTCGAGTTGCTCTTGGATAAAATTTCCATGAATCAACTTCCAATTTCCCATCATTGAGGATTTGATGCGCGGCAGTATTAAATTAAAGTTTCGACTTAGTTATTTGGGAAGTTGGAATTGTGATAATAAACACACTACCTTTGCCCACTTCTGATTCACAGCGTAGTGTGCCCCTATGCCTATCAGTAATTATTTGATAGCTTATGGATAATCCCAAACCAGTGCCCTTACCCACTGGTTTTGTGGTAAAAAATGGATCGAATAATCGCTGCTGCACCGATGGAGGGACTCCTAAACCATTATCACCAATTTCAATCACTACTTGTTGGCGATCGCACAAACTGGTACGAATTGTAATACAACCTTGAAAATTATCTCCTTTCGTATACGCCTCTTCTAAAGCATCGATGGCATTGCTCAGGATATTCATAAACACTTGATTTAGTTGTCCGGCGTAACACTCGATCCGAGGTAGATTACCATAGTCTTTAATCACCTCAATACTTAGCCGCTCCGACTTAGTTTTCAAACGGTTCTGCAAAATCATCAAGGTGCTATCCATGCCCTCATGGATATTAACATTCTTAATCTCGGCTTCATCCATCCGAGAAAAAGTTCGTAACGATGTGACAATTCCCTGAATTCGCTTAGCCCCAACTCCCATAGATTCCAAAATTTTCGGCAAATCTTCAATCATAAAATCGATATCGCTGTCTTCCGATTCTTCCCAGCTTTCAGGATGGGTGTCTCTGGTGTCTCTATCGTGCTGTCGATATAGCTGAAGCAGTCTTACCAATTCCTCTGTGTATTCGGTGGCATGAATAAGATTTCCGTATATGAAATTCACTGGATTGTTAATTTCATGGGCGATTCCGGCAACCAATTGTCCAAGACTTGACATTTTTTCACTTTGAACTAATCGGGTTTGAGCCTGCTGGAGATTGTGTAGCACCTTTTCTAAATCAGCAGTCCGCGCCTCCACTCTAGCTTCTAATTCTTCATTCAGAAATTGTAGTGCTTCTTTGGTTTGTTTACAATGAGTGATGTCATTACGAATTGCCACATATTGATAAGGATTGCCTGTTTCATTCAGGAAAGGGACGATGGTGGTGTCTACCCAATAATAATTTCCATCTTTAGCCCGGTTTTTGACTTCTCCTCTCCAGACTTCGCCACTAGCGATAGTTTTCCACATTTCGCTAAAAAATTCCTTGGGATGATATCCTGAATTAATAATGCGGTGAGTTTTTCCCAATAGTTCGGCTCGCGAGTATTGAGAAATTTCGCAAAACTTGTCATTGATGTAGGTAATCTTACCTTGGCGATCGGTAATAGCGACGATAGAGGATTGATCCAGGGCAAACTTTACATCTGCAAGTTCTTTGAGTGTTCGCTGTAAAGAGTTGTCAGTATATTCTCCTGAATCAAAAATTTTCCTAGGGCATTTTTCTGCATTGTGTTTAATGTGGGTTACTTCGTCAAAATCTACTCGGATTGCCGCCGGTTCAAATTTTATGCCCAAAGCGGTACTAATTTCGATGATTTCTAGAAAACTCGCACATTGATAATCTGTGTCCTCATGCTGTTTAATGATTTCTTCATCAATTTCTAGTCGCTCTGCCAGTTCTTTTTGGCTTATTTTTGATGCTATGCGAGCTTTAATCAAAGCATCTGGTAGTTTTTTTAAACTTTCAATGTTGATTTGAATGGGCTGTTTTTTGTCACAATTAATCAGTCTTTCATACTCGGATATTTCTAAGTTTAATTTGTCAATTTTAGTCTGGTAAGATTCCTTGGGCAGTTTCCAGATTTTGCCTTCGGATTTCAAGGCTTCATTACTATCGAATTCAGTGATAAACTGCTGAAATTGTCGCAACCAATCTAAGGATTGCTGGTATTGTTGATGATTTTTGATAGTCATAGGTCACACAATTGTAAAGTTATAGCAATAATCGGTGGTGTATTATTTATTATTGTATCAATTTTATAATATTTTATGTAAAGTGTATATAAATAATTACGTTCTTTTGTTGACCGCGACTCCGATCGCACTCTTTGAGATCGGACGATCGCCTCAGTGATACGATCGATCTGGCGAGCCAATCTCTCTATCCCCCTAACAACCCTTTAACTCAGCCCTGATTTTCCTCAGTCCCGCTAACCTTTTGTTGGTTTTAGTCCTAGTCATGGACGATCCCTAAGCAAATGGACTTTTGGCAAATGCTGACAGAGTGTCAAAAGTTGGATAGTATTTGAGAAGCTAAACAGCGCCCATGGCGGTATCGTGCCGTAAAAGACTCTGGGCGAGGAATCTAGAAGCGGTTCTACGGCGATCCTGGAACTGAAAATGACATTCACAGCTTTTTGTTCGATTGGGAACGGAATCTGCAACAATTAGTAAGTAACAAAAATTGATTTTAATAGAAACTTCAGCCACTATACTAATTAGTGTAGGTTGGCATGAGGAAAATGCCAATGGTAAAAAAAAGTCGCAATGTAGCTAGTTCAGATCCAGAAAGCAAAGTCAAAATCGGACTTTCGCTCACTCCTTATAGTGCCGATCGATTGAACGCAATCGCTCGCAAGCTGGACATATCCAGGTCAGAACTCCTAGAACGCTTAGCCAAGGGTTCTCTGGAAATTTCTACCGACAAGACAAAAGTTAGTGTAACTTGGAAAAAAACGGCAGAAACTCCGGTAGATGTCGCCGAATCCCCAGGGGAAACAGCCGAACCAAAGAAAATTAATGACACCCAAACGGCTCAAACTCCAGCAGAAAATCCGACGAGTACGCAGCCAAATCCACTGCAAGCAAGTTACGAATCTTTGCAACAACAGTTGACAGAACGAGAAAACTCGATCGCCCAATTGGATGCTCAACTAGCCGAAGCTAAGCAAAATTTGGAACAGCAACTAGCCGAAACTGTACCAAAGTCAAGTTACGAATCTTTGCAACAACAGTTGACAGAACGAGAAAACTCGATCGCCCAATTGGATGCTCAACTAGCCCAAGCTAAGCAACATCTGGAACAGCAACTATCCGAAACTGTACCAAAGTCAAGTTACGAATCTTTGCAACAACAGTTGACAGAACGGGAAAACTCGATCGCTCTATTGCATTCTCAACTAGCAGAAAAGCAAAATATCGAACAACAGTTGCATCAGCAATTGTCAGAACGAGAAAACTCCCTCAACTCCTTGCATTCTCAACTAGCCTCCGCCAAGCAACATCTGGAACAGCAATTGCAGCAACAGGAATCTTGGCAACAACAGTTGACAGAACGGGAAAACTCGATCGCTCTATTGCATTCTCAACTAGCAGAAAAGCAAAATCTCGAACAACAGTTGCATCAGCAATTGTCAGAACGAGAAAACTCCCTCAACTCCTTGCATTCTCAATTAGCCTCCGCCAAGCAAAATTTGGAACAGCAATTAGCCGAAACTGTACCAAAGTCAAGTTACGAAAGTTTACTTGCTCAGTTATCGGAACGAGAAACCTCCATCCAGCACTTCCAACTTCAACTAACCAAGTTGCAAGCTTTGGAAAATCAATTGAGTCAAAGTTTGGCCAAACAGCGAAATTATGATGCTTTGCAGCAGCAGTCTCAAGAACAGATAAGAACCATCAAAGGTTTACGAGAACAGCTAGCCCAACAGCAACCTGTAGCTGGCATTGGAGAAGCTTATCTCAACAAGTGGCGCCGTCCATAATTTTGATTTAGCAAAAAAAATTACTGCGCGATCGCGTTGTCTGAGCCTGGATATATGTGTTTAACAAATCCGGAAGCCGACGCCGATCGCGTTTTACGTTTTTTTGCCAAATATGAGCATAATATTAAGAAATATTACAATAAATCAATTATGGTCAGCGATCGCACCCCTGTGGGCAAATCCCGCGTCACAGTCATCGGAGCCGGAATCGGCGGGCTCACAGCAGCAGCCCTACTAGCTCGCCGAGGATACAAAGTGCTAGTCTTAGACCAGGCGATCGTCCCTGGCGGATGCGCTTCCACCTTCAAACGCAAAGGCTTTACCTTCGATGTCGGCGCCACCCAAGTCGCAGGATTGGAACCCGGAGGAATTCACCACCGCATATTCTCCGAATTAAACATCGAACTCCCAGCCGCCACACCCTGCGATCCAGCCTGTGCCGTATTTTTACCAGGAGAAAGCACACCCATTAGCGTCTGGCGAGAACCCCAAAAATGGCAACAAGAAAGACAAAAACAGTTTCCCGGAAGCGAACCATTTTGGCAATTATTATCTACATTATTCCAAGCTAGCTGGAAATTTCAAGGACGCGATCCGGTTTTACCACCCAGAAACTTCTGGGATTTCTGGCAATTAACTAAAGCTGTTCGCCCCGATACTTTGATTACCTTACCTTTCACTTTCATGACAGTGGGAGATGCTTTGCGCCTTTGCGGATTGGGCGACAATTTGCGTCTGAAAACTTTTCTCGATTTGCAATTAAAATTGTATTCTCAAGTAGATACCGAAGAAACAGCCCTACTCTACGCAGCCACAGCTTTAGGAGTTTCCCAAGAACCACAAGGATTGTATCATCTACAAGGGAGTATGCAGGTATTGAGCGATCGACTCGTAGAAGCGATCGAACGAGACGGCGGCCAAGTCCTACTCCGTCACACAGTTGAAAGTATTATCACAGTGAACGGCAAAGCTACGGGTACAACTATTCGCAATCAAAAAACTGGCGAAGTATGGACAGAAAGCGCCGATGATATTGTCGCCAACGTCACCGCCCAAAATCTGGTAAAATTGTTAGAAACCAATTCAAACATCTCACCAGAAATCGCAGAATTATCGGAGAAAACAATTAGCAAATCTTCGGAACATCGCTTGCCAAATCAAATGAAAGGCTATAAATATCGAGTCGATAAATTGCCACCAGCATCCGGCGCTTTTGTCATCTATTTAGGAGTGAAAGCAAGCGCAATTCCGCCAAAATGTCCGCCTCACCTTCAGTTTCTTTATGACTACGAAGGCGAGATAGGAGAGAATAATTCCTTGTTTGTTTCTGTCAGCCATCCGGGAGATGGTAGAGCTCCAACCGGAATGGCCACGGTGATTGCTTCCTCCTTTACCGATACTCGAATGTGGTGGAATTGTGCAGATTATGAAGCTTTGAAGCAAAAATATACTACCGGCGCGATCGCCCGTTTGAGCGAATATTTCAATTTAACACCAGAGGCGATCGTCCATCAAGAATCAGCTACACCCCGCAGCTTTGCGCGTTATACAGCCAGAGATAGAGGCGTTGTAGGAGGCATCGGCCAGCGAATACCCACCTTCGGACCCTTCGGCTTTGCCAATCGCACACCGATTCAAAACCTCTGGTTAGTCGGTGACTCCACCCATCCCGGAGAAGGAACCGCCGGCGTCTCCTATTCTGCTTTAACAGTCGTGCGCCAAATGAACGCAGAATTTTAATCTGTATTAATGACAATGACAAAACCTGTAATTGCTTTTTTCAGCAGTCTCCTGAGCATCCTCATACTATCTGGTGTTTTCAATATAGTTTCGCCCCAGCCAGCAGAAGCTCAATCGAAAACAATCTTGATTGCCGCTGCTGCGAGTTTGCAGAATGCGTTAGAGGAAATCGATCCCATATTTGAAAAAGCTAATGCTGGTATCGCAGTCAACTATAACTTTGCAGCATCGGGTCCCTTGCATCAGCAAATTCAACAGGGCGCACCAGTCGATGTCTTTATTTCTGCTGCAACTTTGCAGATGGATACACTACAAAATAAAAATCTGATTGTGAACGATACCCGTCGCAATCTATTGACCAATAATCTAGTTTTAATCGTGCCTAATAACTCCACTGTGGGACTAACCAGCTTTCGCCAGTTAACCAACTCTAATGTTAAAAGAGTAGCCGTCGGCGAGTCCCGCAGTGTTCCCGCTGGACGGTATGCCGCAGAATTATTCAGTAAATTGGGAATCAGCGAGCAAGTGCGATCGAAGTTTGTTTACGGTAACTCAGTTCGCAGCGTCTTAGGCGCAGTAGAAAGCGGTAACGCAGATGCAGGCGTTGTTTACCTGACAGATGCCAAAATTTCCAATCAAGTCAAGCAAGTAGCAACAGCACCCAGCAACTTACACTCACCCATTGTTTATCCCATCGCGGTAATTAAAGCAAGTCGCAATCAACAGTCTGCCCGTGCTTACGTTGAATTTTTAAGGAAAAGACAATCTCAAAATATCTTCCAGAAATACGGATTTGGAATAGCTAATTGAGGGGGGTAGGCATTCTTGGCACTACCCCTACAAAAGGATGATTTGTCTGAGAATGAAACACCCCTGCTTAAGAAGGGGGGAAAAAGAACTTGCTCAAAGTCCCCCTTCCCTCCTTGGGGGGGCGTGGGGATGCGAGGGGGATCTAGACTAGGGTAAAAACGGGATTTGATTTTGCCACCAACAGTGGTTGGTTTTTTACTACTATTACTGTTTGGTAAAAACGGTCCGATCGGACAATTAATGCAGCAATTTGACTTCACAATTATCTTTACTTGGTATGCCGCAGTATTAACCGCCACAGTGGTTTCATTTCCCCTGATGTACAAAACAGCATTGGGTGCTTTTGAACAAATAGACAGTAGTTTGCTACAAGTAGCCAGAACCTTGGGCGCTTCTCAAACACGCATTTTTTTTCAGATTATATTACCCTTAGCTGTTCCCGGACTGGTGGCTGGAATCACACTCTCCTTTGCACGAGCATTGGGAGAATTTGGAGCTACTTTGATGCTGGCTGGAAATATTCCCGGACAAACCCAAACAATGCCCATGGCAATCTATTTTGCCGTGGAAGCTGGAGAAATGAATGAGGCTTGGTTTTGGGCAATTTTGATTATGACTATCTCCCTATTTGGTATCGTAGCTGTGAACCTTTGGCACCAGCGCTACGCACAAAATAGACAGCACAAAATATGGATAGGAATCGAAGAAAATGAGCCAGTGAATCGTGGTGGAAAATGCACGCAACCTGCTAGTTTAGGGCATGGTATTCAACCGCAACTGCCCAGTCTCGAATCTGGATTGCTTGTCGATATTGAAAAACAATTATCGAACTTTAAACTCGACACGGCTTTCAGCGCACAGCAAGAAAATTTAGGCATACTTGGTGGATCGGGTTCGGGTAAAAGCATGACTCTTCGCTGTATTGCTGGTGTTGATACGCCTACCACAGGGCGCATTGTCTTGAATGGGCGATCGCTTTTCGATTCAGACAAGAATATTAACCTTCCCAGCCACCAACGCAAGGTGAGTTTGGTATTTCAAAACTATGCGTTGTTTCCCCACATGACGGTTGCTCAAAATATTGCCTTTGGGTTGCAGCATCTGTCAAAATCAATCTGCCGACAGCGAGTCGATCGACAGCTAGATCTGGTACAAATGCAGGGGTTAGGCGATCGCTATCCCCATCAGTTGTCCGGGGGGCAACAACAGCGGGTAGCACTGGCAAGAGCACTAGCAACTGAACCGGAACTGCTATTGCTCGACGAGCCTTTTTCAGCCCTAGATACCTATCTGCGCAGTCAAATGGAGCGGCAACTTTTGGCAACCCTAGCAACCTACCGCGGCATTACGTTATTTGTGACTCATAACCTAGAGGAAGCCTACCGAATTTGTGAAAACCTGATGGTAATGTCTGCGGGAAAAGCGATCGCCTATGACTCGAAACATCAGATTTTTGAGCATCCAAAAACAGTTCGCATCGCTCAACTGACGGGATGTAAAAACTTTTCCCGTGCGGTGGTACAGGGAGCGAATTCAGTGATAGCAACCGATTGGGGAATTACTTTGCAAGTGCTCGAAGCCCCGGATAATGGACTCACCGATGTTGGCATTCGCGCCCACCAAATTAGCATCACCACAGAACCCGATCGTGATAATACCTATGCTTGTTGGTTAGCTTCCACCAGTGAAACCCCTCACCGCATTACACTCTTTCTCAAATTCAATGGCATACCCATGAGTTTGCACGACTATCATGTCCAAGCAGAAGTCTTTAAAGAAAAGTGGAATACCATCAAAGATCGACCCTTTCCCTGGTATGTGCGACTCGCTCCCGCCAGTCTGATCTTGATGGTGGACTGAGCTATCGTCAATCAAAATCGCCTCTATCAATAGTTTTTTACTAACATTTCTAACAAATACGGTTTAATTCAATACAGAAAACCCAAAGTATATCCTCTAGATTTCATAAATTAAGTCCATCATTTACAGCTTAGTTCCCACTACTCGATGTTCAAACTATTGTTGAGGAGCATTACATGAGCAAAACCGAAGTAGAAGTGCGGCCGCCCTACATATATAGAGGTTGGCAAGCAAAGCTTGCTAATTACTTTAAGTTTAATTTCTACCGCACTAATTTCCGAACTGAAATTTTGGCTGGTGTCACCACCTTCATGACCATGGGATATATCCTGGTTGTGAATCCGATCATTCTCTCAAACGCCATATTTCTGGAAAAATCCGGTGATTTATTTTCTCAATTAGTCGTAGCCACTGCCATTGCCTCAGCAATCTCTACCTTTTGCATGGCAGTTTTTGCCAACTATCCCTTTGGACTGGCACCCGGTATGGGAACAAATGCCTTTTTTGCCTTTTCGGTAGTATTGGGCTTGAAGATTGACTGGCGGCTGGCCCTCTCCTGTGTGTTTGTTCAGGGTTTAATTTTTATGGCCTTGACTTTTACTGATGTGCGGCGCTTATTGATTCAAGCAATTCCGTCCTCAATTAAACACGCAACTGCCGGTGGAATTGGATTGTTTATCGCCTACATCGGTTTGTCCGGCGATGTTACTAAAGGTGGGGCAGGGCTGATTGTGAGCAACGAAGCCACGAAGACTGCTTTCGGCAGCTTTGCAGAACCAAATACTTTGCTCGCAAGCATCGGGATTCTGATCACGGCAGGGTTAATCGTGCGACAAGTCAAAGGTGCATTGCTATTGGGAATTGCGATCACCGCCATCCTGGCTTGGGTGCTCCATGTTTCACCCCCTCCAACTGGACTGTTTGCCATACCTACAATGCCAACGGATCTGTTTGGGCAAGCAATTATAGGATTGCAGAATCTGAATGCTCAAAACTTTGTTGATTGGGTTGCAGTGTTGTTAGTGTTCTTGTTTGTCGATATTTTTGATACTATTGGCACTCTCACGGGTGTAGGTATGCGAGCTGGCTATATTACCACGGATGGGCAACTGCCCAGAGCAAATCAAGCGCTCATGGCAGATGCGATTGGCACAACAGTCGGACCGCTGTTTGGCACTTCTAGCGTCACTGCCTATGTTGAATCGATCGCGGGTGTTGCAGAAGGTGGACGCACCGGATTTACGGCATTGGTGATTAGTGCATTATTTCTAGTAGCACTGTTCTTCATTCCAGTGATTCAAGCGATTCCAGCGTTTGCTACAACTCCGACATTGGTGATTGTTGGGGCAATGATGCTGGCAGAAGTTAGGGAACTTGACTGGGATGACATGGCTGAGGTAATTCCGGCGTTTCTGACCATTTTTATGATTCCGTTAACCTACTCAATCGCAGAAGGGTTAGCCTTTGGTTTCATTGCTTATCCACTGGTGAAATTAATGCAAGGGAAAGCTCATCAAGTTCCTAGAGGTACTTGGATTATTGCTGGTATATTCATTGCTCGATTCATCTTTATGGCAGTGAGGTTTCATCAATGACTTTGAAAGGGTTTCGCAGTGCAATTTTAGATTTTGTTGACGATCCTTTTTATGTGTCTGAATCGGAGAGTGTTCGCTATATTCCAGACGGATTACTGGTTTTAGAACAGGGCAAGGTCAAAGAGCTTGGTGATTATGAGTTACTAAAAGAGCAGTATGTTGGGATTCCCATTGAGTCTTATCCCCATCGTCTCCTCTTGCCTGGATTCATCGATCTACATATTCATTTTCCTCAAACTGGAATTATTGCCGCCTATGGAGAACAACTCTTAGAATGGCTAGAGAAATATATTTTTCCCACCGAGCATAAATTCAAAGATAAAGCTTATTGCGATCGCGTTGCCCCAATTTTTATCGACCAATTATTACGCAATGGTACGACAACAGCCGTTGTACTAGGAGCTGTATTTCCAGAATCAGTAGATTCATTGTTTGAGGAATGCGATCGCAGAAATCTCCGCACGATCGTAGGTAAGGTGATGATGGATCGCCATGCTCCCGATTTTCTCTGTGATACAGCCGAGTCGTCTTACTACCAGAGCAGAGCGCTCATCGAAAAATGGCACGGCAAAAATCGCTTGCTCTATGCTGTCACGCCCCGATTTGCACCAACTTCAACCCCCCAACAACTAACCTACGCCCGCCAGCTTTTAAGCGAATTTCCAGACACCTATTTGCATACGCACCTCTCTGAGAACATCAAGGAAGTGGAATGGGTGCAACAACTGTTTCCAGACAGTCAGGGCTATCTGGATGTTTACGATCGATTTGGCTTGGTGGGAGAGCGCTCCATCTTTGCCCATTGTGTTCAATTAACCGATGCTGAATTCGATCGACTGGCTCAGACAAAAGCCGCGATCGCATTCTGTCCAACTTCTAATTTGTTCTTGGGCAGCGGATTGTTTAATATCGAGCAAGCAACCGCCAAACACGCACCAATTAAGCTTGGTTTAGCCACCGATGTCGGAGCAGGAACCAGTTTTTCATTGTTGCAAACTGCCAGTGAAGCTTACAAAGTAGCTCAACTTCAGCAGCAAAAATTTTCACCGTTTCAAGCCATGTTCCTAGCCACACTCGGTGGAGCAAGAGCGCTAAAGCTGGAAGATAAAATCGGCAACTTTGATGTAGGTAAAGAAGCAGACTTTGTGGTTCTAGATCCACGAGCAACTCCAGTTATGGCATTTAGAAACGAGCAAAACAATGAGCAGATGACACCAATCACCATAGAAGAATTAGGGGAGCAGCTATTCAGTACGATCGTCTTAGGCGACGACCGAACAATTGTAGCAACCTATGTTATGGGTGAACTTGTCCATGCTCAATAATATCAAATCCTCTGTTCTCGGACTCTGTGTCCTCTGTGTTCTCTGTGGTTAAATCATTCCTATACAACGCTCAACAATATATAGCAGTCGCCAAGACGCTTTGTTTCTTGCTCCCTTCGACTCCGCTCAGGGAGCAAGAAACAAATCACCTTAACAGCCTTGGCGGTTACTATAAATATTAGTTCTGTCATTCACAAAAAAACCTCAGTCTTTATGTTAAAGACTGAGGTCTGATAGCGACAGGTTTAAACCCGTCAGCTATACTCTATTACTATTTGACAGATACCTTTGCGCCCACAGCTTCAAGCTGTTTCTTCATTTCTTCAGCAGCTTCCTTAGCAATAGCTTCCTTAACTGCTTTCGGTGCGGCTTCTACCAAGTCTTTCGCTTCTTTCAAGCCCAAACCGGTAATCGCGCGGACTTCTTTGAGGATGGCAATTTTCTTGTCAGCAGGAACTTCTTCCAACATGACAGTAAATTCGGTTTGCTCTTCTACTTCTTCAGCAGCAGCTCCACCACCCATACCGGGCATCATCATCATGCCGCCGACAGGAGCAGCAGCGCTCACGCCGAAAGCTTCTTCGATTTGCTTCACCAACTCAGATGCTTCGAGCAAAGTCAAAGACTTAAGTTTTTCCAAGATTTCATCAGTTGCAGTAGACATTTGTTGAACTCCTAATTCGATTTGATTAATTGTCAGTTGTTAGTTGTCAGTTGTCAGTTGTGAATTTTAAGTTCAAGATTTATTAATTCAAAACTCAAAATTCAAAACCAAAACTATTTAAGCAGATACGCTTTCAGCTTCTGCTTCAGGTTGTGCTTCTGCTTCAGCTTCTGCTTCAGGTTGTGCTTCTACTTCTGCTGAATCGCCGTCTTTTTCAGCATAAGCTTTGAGACCGCGAGCGATCGAAGTAGGAACTTGATTGATACCCACAGCCAGCTTGGTAGCCACACCGTTGATAGCACCAGCAATTTGAGCCATGAGTTGTTCTTTCGACGGCAAATCGGCTAATGCCTTAACATCAGCTTCTTTCAGTACCCGTCCTTCCATCACGCCGCCGCGAAGTTCAGTCTTTTTCGAGACTTTTTGGAATTCTTGGTAAGCTTTAATCGCGCCGCCGATATCTTCTTGCACGAACAGAAACGCTGACGTACCAGTCAGCAATTCCTGCATCGGCTGCCAGGTTTCGTTACCTTCAACCGCAATTCGCATCAGCGTGTTTTTTGCCACTTGGCAACTACTGCCTTTGGGACGCAAACGGCGACGCAAATCTGTGATTTCAGCCACAGTTAAACCTTTGTAGTCGATCGCGATTACCAGTTGAGATTCGCTCAAGGTTTGCTTGAGGTCTGCAATAATCTCATTTTTTACTGCTAAACTTTTGCCCATACTTATTTCACCTCCTTTAAGGATGATCGAAAACTGACAATCAAAAACCCCGACCTGGGAGCCGGGGCAGAGAATTAAAAATTAAGAATAAAGAATTAAAAATAGTCACTTTTAAATCTTTCAATCCTGAGTTTTTAGTTCTTCAGCCTCGGCAGGAAATTAAGCGCGATCGGCACCTGCGGTCTTCAGCTTATTGATTTTAGATTAGGCCTAACCAGAAGACAGAAATCCGTATTCTTTCTAGCCAGCATCAAGTTTAGTATCACGCAAGGCGCTGATATCGACTTCGATCGACGGGCCCATGGTTGCGGACACGTACAAACTCCGCCAGTAGCGACCTTTAGCACCAGAAGGACGGTTGCGGTCAACAGTTTCTTGCAAAGCATGAAGGTTAACCAGCAAATCTTCTGCTGAAAAAGCAGCCTTGCCAAACATAACATGAACGATGCCGGTTTTATCGGCACGGAATTCCATCTTACCACCTTTGAACTCGTTGATGGCCTGAGCAACGTCAGCCGTCACCGTGCCGCCTTTGGGAGAAGGCATCAAACCGCGAGGGCCAAGCAAGCGACCCAATTTTGCCACCAACGGCATCACGTCTGGAGTCGCAATCAGGCAATCAAAATCCATCATGCCTTTCTGAATTTCATCAATCAACTCTTCAGAACCAGCAATATCCGCACCAGCGTTCAGGGCTTCTTTAACTTTTTCGCCCTTAGCAATCACCGCAATTCTGACTACTTGACCAGTTCCTTTGGGTAACGACACAGTTGTCCGCAACTGCTGGTCAGTATATTTTGGGTCAATTCCTAGACGGATGTGAGCTTCAGCCGACTCAGCAAACTTGGCTGTAGCTGTTTCTTTCAAAAGTTGCAGAGCTTCTAGTGGTAGATAAGCTCTTTCTTCAACTTTCTTTTGAAGTTCTTCCAGTCTTCGCGATACTTTCTTTACCATTTTGATCTTTTGGGGTATGTCGATTGTAGATTTGAGATTTTAGATTTTAGATTGAACTTGTCAGCCAATCCGATATCTAAAATTTGTTCGATTCCTAGCGAAGCTTTGCTTCTCCCCCTGAATCGATCGATTTTGGATTTTGGATTTTGGATTTGAGATTGAAGATTTTACCTTCACAATCAGGAATTACTGACCCTTCGACTACGCTCAGGGAACTGCAACTGTCAACTGTCAACTATCAACTGACCCTTCGACTACGCTCAGGGAACTGCAACTGTCAACTGTCA
>RDXH01000137.1 GCA_004292745.1 Oscillatoriales cyanobacterium
TTTTATACTCCTATAAACTCAACTATAAACGGGCGTTCTAATTTATATAGAAGGCATCGGTTAGGCGATCGCAGATATTACTCCCGAAACTATTGACGTTCCCCTTTAAAAGGTCTAACTTATATAAGGGATTGCATCTACGAGTATTTGCCGATCGGCTAATTATCAGTTACTATGTACTTACGTGTGAAGAGTTTTCTTTCAAATTGTTCTGAATCAGGAGATTTAATACCGACTACTTAAAAAATCATAGAACCTATAGCTAGCTTAGGCTTGACAGGACTGGCATTGTAGAAAGTGTTTTTATGGTTAAGCAAATTAACCCTAAAGATTTGCCCTTAGACAGATGGCAAATCTCCAATCTACTTTCTCAAAGAGAGTAGAAAAAAAATCACACTCCGGGATGCAATTGTTACAATTGCTAGGGTGTTCTCAAGCATAGATTTTGCTTTTACGGGTTACAATTCATCAATTTTTGAGCATCCTCATCGATACAGGGTACATCTATTTCCAGAGGATGAATTATCAACAGCCTAATTTTGAGCATCCTCATCAATACAGGGTACATCTATTTCTAGAGGATGAATTATCAGCAGCCGAGGGTGAAATTAGGTCAACACATTCTGCCAAGTAGCAATCGTAACCATTTAATTTTCCGTGTAGCACTAAGGCAAAAAAAGCCGTTTTCTCCGAAATATCGTGGATATGTCCGAGAGATATGGATGCACAAACCGGGTTTTTGAGCTCCCGTTCGTAAATTTGTGGTAATTATTGCTACCTGTTGGTGGACATCAGGTGGATAGCGATTTTCAAGACATGGAAGTAGGAGTCGATCGCTCGCCAATCACCGATGATACGAAATCCTGCCTTGTTACCCCCTCTATAATTCGGCGGTTAAAACCGCTACTACAAAAACTAAGTCCGCCTCCGCGGACTAAGAAATAAAGGGGGTTTTTAACCCGGATTTGGTATGAATTGTTACCTAGAACACCACGGCTAAATCAGACTGTCTATGGTAGAGGCTAACGAGGGAGAATATCATCAAAAAATTTTTGATAATTCCTGTTTTTGCCGACTGGTGGACGTAATAGATCTGTGTTAAACCCAACTGCACTTCCAAACAGAATGTAAAAAACACTAATCAATTGATAGCAATAAATCCAACTTGGGGCTTGGGCTTCTAAAATATTCTCCCTCGTTTGGTAATACTGGGAACGCTATCAAATACCAATTAATAGAGTATTAATTTTAATCTGGAAATTCAGGTTTTAATTAGTCACCCATAACTCAAAAAAGCTGGATGTATTACTTTAAATTACCGACTAAATCGGTTGTACAAAAAAATATCTTTTTTAGATAATTTGTGAGTTTTTTGAATCATGAAAAGCATCTGCCCCACCCTTTCCACAACCCAAAACCTTGGTAAATACACCAACATTGGAGAGAACCACCGTTCCCATCCTGTTAAAAATCTACTGATAGTCGATAGAAGAGTAGAAAATAGTGATAGCTTGGCAAAAGGAGCAACGGAGGGTACAGAAGTATTCATGCTTGACCCTCACCTGGATGGAGTCAAGCAAATTACTAGAATTTTGGCTAATTGGAGAGATTTAGAAAGCCTTCAGATAGTTTCTCACGGCCAAGAAGGGCGACTACAAGTAGGGTCGATGGAACTCAATAGCAACAACATAGAAAGCTACAGCCATTTGTTGCAACTGTGGGGAAAATCTCTCAGCGAGAGAGGGGATATTTTGTTGTTGGGATGCAGCATTGCAGCAGGGAAAAGCGGCCAAGCTTTCCTGGGGAGACTGAGTGAAATTACTGGTGCAGATATTGCAGCTTCCGATGATTTGACGGGAAGTGCGGCCCTTGGTGGCGACTGGGAATTAGAATTTGCGATCGGCAACATAGAAGCTAGCATCGCGATCGATCGCCAAGTACAGCAAGAATATAGCGGTATCCTGGGGACATTAGTCAGCGAAACATTCAAAAACGATACAGTCATCGGCCCCTGGATTTATCGAGGCACTAACGGAACACTTTACGATCCTACAATCCCCATCACCAGACAAATGGTTCCTGGTATTACCGGAGGAACCATATCCGGCGTAATTCCTGCTTTGGGTGGAGACACACCAGGTAACGGAGTCCTGCGGCTGACTCCATCAATTAGAAGACAGGAAGCTTTTGTCCTCTATGACAAGGCTATCCCAGCTACTGAGGGTCTAAAAGTTACTTTTGATTTTTTTGCTTATAACACCGTCGCCGCAGAGGATGGTACTCTTTTTGGTGCTGATGGTATTAGCTTTTTCCTGGTGGATGGAACAGCTACACCAACAAAAGCAGGAGGCTTTGGAGGGTCCCTTGGCTATGCCCAAAACACCAGTAGTACCCCTGTTTCCGCCGGCATTTCGGGAGGTTATTTAGGGGTTGGGTTAGATGAGTTTGGTAATTTCTCAAATCCTACGGCCGGGCGAGTTGGTGGCACTGGATTTTCCCCGGATTCTATAGGTATTAGGGGTAGCGAAAAAAATTCTTACCAGTTTTTAACCAATGCTTCTATTGCTATTGGTATGGACAATAAAGATACAACGATTCGGAGTGCAGCCAAAAGAAGCGTTCAAATCACTCTGTTTCCGGTGCGTTCTGCAACACCCAACCGTCTTACCGTTGGCTTCGATCTCAATGGTAATGGAGTATTTGAGCCGGGGGAGACGGTTATTGATATACCAGATTTAAAGGCCGTAAATGGAGAAGTACCATCTACGCTGAAGTTTGGATTTGCGGCGGCTACAGGAGGTAATACTAATATCCATGAGCTCAACAATGTAATTGTAGAAAGTATTAATGAGTTAACTTTGACCGCCGATCTTTCTGTTGTCAAAACAGGACCACTATCTGCGAAAGCTGGTGAGACGGTGACTTATACGATCGCCACTGCGAACAAAGGGCCATATGCCGCAGAAGGAGTGACGATTACAGATAGTATCATTCCGGGGTTAACGGGAGTCACGGCATCGGATGGAGGAACCTACGACGCAGTGACGGGGATAGTGACTTTTCCAACAGTGGCGATCGACAATGGTGCTACAGTCACTCGGACGGTTGGGGTAGTGGTGCCAGCTACCCTGAGTGCGATTAGTAACACAGCTAGAAGCAGTGCTGTGACCACGGACCCAGACCTGAGCAATAACAACGGTACTGACCCCAAGGCTAAGGTGTCTACGACGATTGGGGCTGTAGCAGACCTGGTAACTACTAAAAGTGGGTCTACTTCGAGTCAAGCTGGTGAAACGGTGACTTATACGATCGCCACTGTCAACAAAGGGCCAAGTCCGGCCGCAGGAGTGACGATTACAGATAGTATCATTCCGGGGTTAACGGGAGTCACGGCATCGGATGGAGGCATCTACGACGCAGTGACGGGGATAGTGACTTGGAAACCCGTGGCGATCGACAATGGCGCTACAGTCACTCGGACGGTTGGGGTAGTGCTTCCAGCGACCCTCAGTGCCATCAGCAACACGGCTAGAAGCAGTGCTGTGACCACGGACCCAGACCTGAGCAATAACAACGGTACGGACCCCAAGGCTAAGGTGTCTACGACGATTGGGGCTGTAGCAGACCTGGTAACTACTAAAAGTGGAGTGACATCGGCATCGCCTGGACAATCGGTCACTTATACAATTACTACGGGCAATATCGGGCCAAGCGATGCGTCTAATGTTGTCATCAGCGACAGTATAGTTCCAGGGTTAAGGGGAGTTGTGGTTTCTAACGAGGGCACCTACGATCCGGTTTCTGGGGTGGTGAATTTTCCGGCGATCGCCAAAGTCTCCAGGGGTGAAACCATCACTCGTACCGTTAGCTTAGTAGTTCCCGACAGTGGCAGCATCAGCAATGTTGCCAGGAGTAAATCAACTACGGCAGACCTTAACCTCAGCAACAACGACGGTTCCTCTGCTACTGCTAAAGTCACTACCAGTGTGGTTGCCAGTCCTACTATTCCTACTGCCGATTTAGTAACTACCAAAACCGGTCTCACATCTGCGACTGTTGGTAGTTCTGTTACCTATACTATAAATACCTTAAACAAGGGACCTGATGCTGCGGTGGGGGTAGCGATCGCTGACAGCATTGTTCCTGGTTTAACCGGAGTCAAGGTATCTGATGAGGGTACTTACGATCCGGTGTCTGGGATTGTTACTTTCCCGGCTATTTCCAGTTTGCCCAGCGGTGAGAATGTCAATCGTTTTGTGACGTTGGTGGTTCCTGGGACTGGTATCAAAAATACTGCTTCGAGTCGATCGACTACGACAGACCCCAATCTGAATAATAACAATGGTTCCGAACCAAATGCGACTGTCATCACTACAGTCATCCCGACGGCGCCGACAAACCAATCTCCCATAGCCGACAAAAACACCACTATAATTTTGCCGAAAAACACGATCGCCATCGGTGGACTCGGAGGCAGAGATCCAGATGGCACGGTGGTTTCTTTTACGGTGAACACTTTGCCGCCAAGCAATCAAGGTGTTCTCTTCCTGGGAAATCCCGATCGAGGTGGGGTGCCGGTGAGTGCCGGTCAAGTCCTGACACCGGATCAAATTAGCCAGTTGTTTTTCCAATCAGCGGGAACCTTCACAGGGGCAACTTTTAGTTACAGCAGTCAGGACAATGGGGGAAGCAGCAGTGAAGCAGCGGTAGTTTCTCTAGCTTTGCCAAAGTTCAATGAACCGCCGGTGGCGGAGAACACAAATACTGCGGTGACACCGAATGCTGTGGTGAAGCTGGCAGGGCAGGGGGCGAAGGATGTAGATGATGCGATCGCCTCTTATACAATCGATAGTCTGCCTCTCAATAGCCAAGGCATCTTGTTCTTGGGCGATCCAGCCAAGGGCGGAGTGGCAATTACTGCCGGTCAAGTTTTGAACCCTGAGCAAATCAACCAGTTATTTTTTCAAGCAACTGGTACTTTCGCGGGGGCTAGCTTGACTTACAGTGCCAAAGATAGTCGCGGTGCGATCGGTCTCACCCCTGCCACGGCTAGTCTGTTCTTGCCTGTGGTTAACCAACCGCCAGTCACCAACAATTCTAGTGTGAGTCTGTTGCCAGAAACCACTGTCAAAGCCCCCGGATTGGGGGGGAAAGACCCCGACGGTGAAATTGTTTCCTATACAATCAATACCGTTTTACCACCCAAGGAAGGTACATTGTTCTTGGGAGACCCGACTCAGGGGGGAGTCGCGATCGCATCTAATCAAGTCTTGACTCCGAGTCAAATTACGGAGGTGTTTGTTCAGTCTAGTAGTAGTTTTACAGGAGCAGTTGTCACCTATACCGCTAAGGACAACACGGGCGATATCAGTCCGACGGTGGGCATAGTTTCTACTACTCTGCCAAAAATTACCCCAACACCAGCACCTGTACCAGCACCTACACCCACACCCACACCAGCACCGGCACCGGTACCGGAACCTGTACCAATCACCACGCCCACACCTGCACCGGAACCTGTACCAATCACCACGCCCACACCGGTACCGGAACCTGTACCAATCACCACGCCCACACCTGCACCGGAACCTGCACCAATCACCACGCCCACACCTGCACCAATCACCACGCCCACACCTGCACCAATCACCACGCCCACACCGGCACCAGTACCTACGCCCACACCGGCACCAACACCTACATCAACATCAACCATAATGGTTGCGCCGGTATCGGAACCGGATACAGGTTGTGGCTGTCAGCCTCTGCCTGTCTTGCCTGGGATAACTTTTAGGCAAGCGCAGCCGGCCCCAATTCTCAACTTCGACTCAAATGCAGCAGAGTCGATCGATATTAACAACACTGTCTTTGGCACTGCTGTCAATGATTATTTAACGGGTTCCGATGCCAATGAAATGTTTGTTGCTGCCCTGGGAGATGATACGGTTTTGGGTGAAGGTGGTTCTGATATTGTTTTTGGCGATCGAGAAGAGGATTTCATTGCTGCGGGCTGGGGTAATGACATTGTTTATGCTGGCAAGGAAAGCGATATTGTGTTCGGAGGTAAGAATGCCGATCGCATTTTTGGCGATCGCAATTCCGACACCCTTTATGGCGATCGCGGTCCCGATACCATCGTCGGTGACAATGGTAATAGTGTTGATTTGACTGGGAATGACGGCGACTTAATTTTTGGTGGAGAAGGTGCTGATGCGATCGCTGGCAACCAAGGCAAGGACACTGTGTACGGGGGTAAAGGTGCAGATATCGCCTACGGTGGCATCGAAAATGATGTGATTTGGGGCGATCGCGGTGCAGATACTTTGTTGGGTGACAACGGAGACGATTCCCTGTTCGGTGGTGTCCTCAATGCCCTAGCCAAGGACTCAGAAGGACGCGATTGGCTATTTGGAGGGGACGGTAACGACTTACTCAACGGTCAAGATAATGATGATACTTTGCTTGGTGGTAATGGTCGCGATTTAGTGTTTGGCGGAAAGGGAGGCGATCGCATTTTCGGCGAAGCTGATTCCGACACACTCTACGGCGGCATCGGTTCTGACACCATACTCGGCGACTATGGTAAAGCTATTGATAGCACGATCGCTACCTCCGAAGGTGACTTAATTTTCGGTAATGACAACGACGATATCATCGGCGGTGGCAGTGGCAACGATACCCTGTTGGCTGGTAAGGGTAATGACTTAGTTTATGGTGGCAAAGATGCTGACATTATTTGGGGCGAACTGGGGGCTGACACTCTAGTCGGCGATGACGGAGATGATTCCCTTTATGGTGGTTTGCAAAACCCGTTAGTTAGTGATGTTGATGGCCGCGACTTATTGTTTGGCTCAGATGGGAATGATTTTCTCGATGGTGGAGATAGTTCTGATTCTTTGGATGGTGGTTTTGGTAACGATTTTGTTCGTGGTGGAAACGATGATGATTTGGTCGATGGAAATGCTGGAGACGATCTAATTTACGGTGATAATGGGAGCGATATTTTATGTGGCGATGATGGTAATGATACCATTTTTGGGGATGGGGGCGACAACGGAAAATCTGTAGGTGCGATCGGGCAACAAGATTGTATCAATGGCGGCAGTGGCGATGACTTGCTTTATGGAAACGAAGGGCAAGATATTCTCAACGGCGATGATGGTAACGATACTCTTTACGGAGGGAAAGATAACGATATTCTCAACGGAGGTGCAGGAGATGACTGGTTGCGTGGTGATGGGGGAGATGATACTTTGATTGGCGGTGTTGGGAGCGATCGCTTTATGTTAAGTGCTAACAGCGGTATCGATACTGTGCTCAATTTTGAAGTAGGAGTTGACAAGTTTGCTCTGACTGGGGGGTTGAGTTTTTCACAATTGCAAGTTGCTCAAACTGGCAATGAATTTTTACTACAATTGTCTGGAACTAATCAAGTTTTGGCTAAGGTAATTGGGGCTAATAGTTTGATTACTGCTGCGGATTTCTTGGCGGTTTAGGTGGTATCTGGTTGCATCAAAATGATTAAACCGCGAAGACGCAAAGAGCACGAAGTTAGAATTGCATCTTCTTCTTTCCCCCCTTGGGGGCAGGGGGGGGTTCTTCCTTCGCGTTCTTAGCGCCTTCGCGGTTCATTTAATCTTACTCCCTCAAAATGCCCCCCAGTAAATTGAAGATTCGCCCCTAGAATTTGTCGCCAATTTACTAATATTATCTTCTGGATTTTCCGATTCAGTATCAGTAACAAGCGATGGTAAAGACCTAATGCGTAACTCGTCTAGTAAACTATTAATCATACTCGGTTTAGCATCAATTATGGTGGCTAGTGGCAGCAAATTTTTAACCGCATATTCTCCCAGTCTAACATTGACGCTTTCTGCTAAAAAACATAGCATAATATATCGGCTACCGCTACTGATAATATGAAAAGTTTTATTAAATTCCTCGAAGTGTTGAGTGCCCGGTATATCTGTGGCAATTCTGGTTTCATCGCTCAAAAATAAATCTACATTAATCTTCGCGGCGGCGGAAACTTTAGCTTTAGCCAGCCAGATTAAATCTAAAATTGGTTCGGATTCGCGATCGTGAAAAATCAACCGCTTCAAACCAGATCTAAATTCTGCTGAATTTAATGTATTTTGCCATTCTAGACACCAATCGCAGCTTTTGATGTTCCGGGCTAATTTTACTGTTTTCGGGCTTTCTACTGCATCCTTGAGCAAAGAAAGACAGCCAACGGATTTAGCAAATTTAGTAGAAACTAGCTCGTGCAGTATCCGGTTAGAGTCAATATAATCCTTGCGCCAAGGTGCGTCTGCTATGAAAACTTGGTCAGCCACACCCAGCGTGTTGTTAGCAGTAAGTATCGGTATATTTTTAACGGCGACTCCTTCTAAAAACTGTTGAGATTCCAGGCGGCTAATTACCTGAATCGCACAGTTTTTATCTACTTCATTTAACGAGTTGTTGTGGTCACTGAGCGTAGTCGAAGTGTGGTCACTGAGCGTAGTCGAAGTGTGGTCACTGAGCGTAGTCGAAGTGTGGTCACTGAGCGTAGTCGAAGTGCCATACTCTTCTGCTAGTTCGGTGAGAAAGTCTAAGTAGTCTTGTACTACGGGCGATCGCCTTTGTCCTAACAACTGATAAACTTCGCAATGAGCATGAGAACTAGGTATAGTTGTGCGACGATTTCCGAAAAAAGCAACATCATCTAAAAAAGCGTGTTTTGGCTGCCAAAACTTGCCCGTTGACTCATCCCACAGACATTGACGGTGAGCAAACCGCTGTTGAATTTGTCTCTGGCGATCGCCGGAAATACCGCCTTTTACCAAAGTATCATAAAAATACTTGTAAATCGCTTTTACTGATTCTAATAGTGTGTTTTGAGTGTTAGATAATTGAATTTTATCATTTTCCCAAAGTTTTATGATAGTATCAAAATGATCGATCACGGTATTAGAATCTACAGGCTCAAAACCCAGTGCATTCCTGATTTCTACCTTCAGCAAGTCCCGCTGAGGACGCGCAAATATGAACTTTTGGCTGGCTAGTAAACAAGCATCTTGAATGAAGCATAAATCTTTAGCGCGATCAAGTCTAGCTTCAGGTTTTGCAGCACCGAAATATTGGCTTAACTTTTCAGAATTTGCCTCAACAGGAAGCCAAGGTTTATCTACAAGTGCTTCCGGAAGTGTCTTACTGCTGTTAGCAATTCTGGTATTTTTTAGCACCTCCCAGTTGTCAACAATGTAGTTGAAAACAGCAATGCAGCTATCAGTAACAGCACTGACACCAGTTCGATTTGCGGTTTGAATTAAATTGTCAACGCAGGCTAAAATGTCGTCAGCATTGGGATTTTGCCTCATCCCTAATTCGGAGAAAAAATTCAGCCAACTTTCAGAATCCTGGGAGTAAAATTCCATGTCTGGAATCGCTGCTATATTCCCGATTATATTTCTCACTACCTCACTTAAAGGATTGTAAATCAATTGAACCGATCGCAATCTCCTGTCACTACAACGTATCAGACGAGCCTTTTTCAACTCTTCCTGGAATCCCCAAGCATTTTCTCCTCCATTTTCTAACTCAATGCTGGCTTTAGCCAAGTTATCCCGAATCCAAGTTAGCGCAATTAACTGTTCTTCCGGCGAAAATGACGTATATTCTGGCAACAAACAGTCGCGAATCAGTCTCGCGCGGTTCAGTATTGGTACTTGCAAAAGTTGGAATAGCGACATCCATTCCCGTTTTTGTCCGATGCGTAAAAGTCGCAAACTGCCTGCAATGTCTGGCGGTTCATATCCGTCACCCGGAAGGTAGACATTTTCACTATTCAGAGAAACTATTTCGCCGGAAGTTGTCGGGTAAATTGGCAATTGGCGCAGCTTGTTTAGCCTAGTTTCATCGTAATTTCTTTGCTCTCGACTTGCTAGGAAATTGAGCAGATATGTATAATGCTTTTCGTCATAAGGCGGCAAACCCCGATCGCACCGCGAATATACTGTGTCTAGAATATCCGGGCCTGTGATAGCATAGACTAATGGTTCGACTCCGCTCACCAACCACTGATTTTTGTGGCGATCGGCAAATAGTGCGATCGCGCCCTCAAGTTTTGCAGGTGCTTTGACGATAGTCGCCCCAAAATACTGCACCGCTGCAATTGTTTCCGCCTCAATTTTATCGCCGCGCAACAAAGGAGTGTCACAAAATCCTCCTTTATAAAGCTTACCATGATTTCCCGGAACCAGCGCTACTTTTTTCAAGTTTTCGACTGTTTCTTGCGACAGATGTCTGGGATGAATATTGTAAAAATATTGATAAACTAAAGTCAACCATTCTGCATTAGGAGGATGCGTTGCATCGGGATTCCAATCAATTTCTGACGCAGTTGAACCAATGACATTCACCAACTTCTTTGCTACTTCCGCAGCACTCATGGTTGAGATGCCATTTAGATTGTATCCCGGCAATAGTTTAGTTAAATCTTGGTGCAGAAACCATTCTGGATAACTTGCAAATATTTCCCTCTGCGCCTCATCTGCAATGTAGATAGTACCGATCGCATTATACCCAAATACCTGCAAAGTATTGTCAGCCAGAATCGCTAACGGCAAACCGCGCAAATCTTGCCAATTATCGCTGAGACAATAGCGCAACATATTCGCAATCCACTGCCTATTTCGGAGGCTTGGTTTCGGTGCATCCTGCAACAAAACTCCTAGGGATTTATTTTCGGTTAAATGCTTTCGCAAATTGGCCGCAGTGAAAGTTGCCAATGGCAAACCAGCATCTTTAAAAGCTGCTAAAATCGAGTCGGGTAAGGGCGGATTGGGAATATCGATATTATCAGCACAAAGAGGTGCTGATAACTCATCCCACCACTGTTTTGAGGGTAAATTTTTGACTGTCGGAGGTGTCACCCATCTTGTCTCGTTAATTTTATCATCAGTTACAATATGTTTTACAGCCGATCGCACAACTTGCTTGTGGTACAATAGCTGCATCACAGAATTGTGCAACTCTTCCAGAGCTTTGCTAGTAGTAATTTTGCTAATCGGCCAAAATTTGTAAAATTCCTCGGCTTGAAACCGTCCGACATCTTGCACTAAATCGACAATTAAGTTAGTATAAGCATGGGACAAAACATGGCGTGCGAGTAGTCCGTTCCAAATAGCTCTCGGTCGATCTTTTCCCGTTTGTCCGCTGTCGCTGCTGAGGTTATCCCGCGAACTATTTAAGTTGAAAAAACCGTTGATGTGAACCGGCCAACCAGTTTCGAGAGGAAGCGGCAAAAAACAGTAAACTTTGCCAGAAACAGGCGGCAGATTTCCCTCGGTACTAGCAGCACTAATTCTAGCAGCAGCACCAGCCCAAGGCACGACTTTTTCTTGACTTTGGTGCATGGCTGTGATATTTTGTGCCAAATCGCCACCTTCGTCTGTGCGAATTAAACTGACTATTCTCCAAGTAGACTTGATAGTGCGATCGCAACTAATCGTTTCTATCTCGTGGCGGTAAGAAACTGAGACTAAACCATCAGGATTGTGGCTGCACAATTCCAGTAACTTGTCGGGAGTATGGGGAATTGCATCAAGGAGTTTTTGCCGCGCTTCTCGGACTTCTAGCGGATTTTTGGTAACAATCGCCAGAATTTCTTGTCTGGTTTCTTGACTGTTAGCCAAAATTTCATAAACTCTAATTTCCTGAACTGATTTCAAAAATAGCAAAAGTTCTTCACCAGACTGTCTCAATTCATCAAGTAATTCCTTGACGTTGGATTCAGTAAAAGCTTGTTTACGAATCTCGCTATTTTTGGCGCTTTCAGTTGTTCTCAAAGGTAGCCGAAACAGAGTACCTTGAAAGTTGGTATCTCCAAATGGCAATCCTCCCGCTGCGTAG
>RDXH01000389.1 GCA_004292745.1 Oscillatoriales cyanobacterium
CCTGATGCTCTTTGGCTCTATGCCTATCCAGATTCACCAGCCTGGAACAACCTGCCAAAAAGTCAGGGACTGGACATAAAGGACTGGATGGATAGCTGCGTAATAGCACGGGCTGACATCTTGGCTGCGGTGGGAGAGAAGAAGGATACTCAGCAAATATCAAAGGTTGTTAGCCATCCCAAATTTACCCCTCCCAACCTCTCACTCCTGGAGCGTGAGGTTGATGAAATTTTAGCCCAAGATTTAAAACGCTCACAGACCCAGGTCAAGCTAGCTGAGTTGGCTCAAAAATACCGACTCAACCCCCAAGAAGTCTTCAAGATTTACAAGATCAGGGAAGAGGAGCAAGAACAAGAATCTACCCAAGAAGAGGTAGCCACAGAGGTTGAACGACTCCTTTCGGCTCAAAAATCCCAGATTATATTGGCAGAATTATTACCACCAGCGCTTGCAGCTCCGATCGAAAAATTGGCATCACGGTTAAACCTCAAAACTGAATGTTATTTAGCAGCGCTGTTAACCCAAGTGTCTAGCTTGTTCAAAGTCGGTTCAGAAGTCCTTCTAAGGCGCGATACAGATTACCGATGTAGCCCCAATTACTTTGCAGGCATCGTAGCTGAGTCATCTCAGAAGAAGTCCCCAATTATGCGGGCTATAATTGACCGCCCAATGAAACCGCTACGAGACAAGGCACGAGAAGAGTACCTGGAAGCTTGCAAAGACTACGAACAGGAACTAGCGATTTACAAGTCCAACAAGAAGAAAAAAGGTGAAGAAGAGCAATGTCCACCCCCTAAAGCTCCACGCCAAAGACTTTATTCTTTCTCTAAGACCACAGGAGAAGGCATTTTGTACCAAGTCGCCGAGCATCCCGACCAAGCGCTAATGTTTCGTTGCGATGAACTCGCCGGGTTATTCAAGTCAGCCAACCAGTACCGAGGTGGCAAAGGTTCAGACGATGAAGACCTACTCGAATTCTGGAATGGCACAGGCAGTACAGTTCTTCGAGCTTCAGGAGTTAAGGCAGATTTAGACGGTCTTTTGCTAAGCGTTTTTGGAACCATCCAGCCTGACGTATTGGCAGGTTTACTTAAAGACTGCTCTGATGCCAATGGTAAGTTTGCTCGGTTTGATTTTGTGTTCCAACCACTTGCTGCATCAGAGTTGCCAGAGGATGACAGCGGCACCTTCGATATCACTCCGATGCTCAGTAGTTTGTACCAAAGAATAGATACACTGCCAGCGCTAAGACTTGAACTCAACCCAGAAGCTAAGAGACTTTTCACGGCATTTTACAACGCAACAGAAAGACGACGAGTCACAGAACCGAAACAAGGGATGAGGGCAATGATAGGCAAAATGCCTGAGAAAGTTGGCAAGATGGCCACTATTATCCACACCATCACTTGCACTTTTAATGGTGTCCCGGTTAACCCTCTAATTCCTAAAAACGCGGTTGAGGCTGCGATAAAGTTTGTCAAATTCAGTTCCGACCAAATTGCAAGTCTTTATGCAGAGTTTTCTGAGCGGACGGCTCTTGCACCAAATTTGACAAAAGTTATTTTACTGGCAGAACGCAAGGGAGGGGTAATTCAAATTCGAGATGTCCAACAAACATTCAACTCAAAACAAAGGCCGTCTGTGCAGCAAGTGCGTGAGTGGTTTGGGCAATTAACACTAATGAAGTACGGAAATACTACTGATACTGGGAAGCTTTTATCATTTACTCTCAGTCCACAGTCCACTGAGTCCACTGATATCTACAAGTCAGATGTAGAAAAGGTTTGGGAAGTCCACAGTCATAAGTCCACTGAGTCCACTGAGTCCACTGGATTTATAAATAATCAATTTCCAGTGGACTCCAGTGGACTCCAGTGGACTTCCAGTGGACTCCAGTGGACTTCCAGTGGACTCAATGATTTAACTCTTAATCCTTTGTCTAGTAAAGATTTAGAGCTTCCAGTGGACTCAGTGGACTTAAAAACACCACCTTCAGAAATTTCACAACCCCTAATGCAGAGCTGTACTACACCACCGACACAGCCCAAGCGCGTAACCCTCAAAAAAGGTGTGCGAGTCCGCTACGTGGGTAAC
>RDXH01000138.1 GCA_004292745.1 Oscillatoriales cyanobacterium
GGATGCCGTTCCTGCAAAATTGGTCCGATCGAATCTGTTAAAATTAAACTCTGCATCATTATTTAACCGCGAAGACGCGAAGAACACAAAGGAAGAAAGAAAAAGTAATGATTAAGTGCGTGAATTTATAACTCTTTAATTCATGCACTCAATCACTTTACTTAAGGCTTCGGTAGCGCACCTTCAGGACTCGGTGAAGCCGTCGATTTAGGAGTTGGCGAAGCCCCCGTTTTTGGAGTCGCGGCCGCCGCAGGAGAAGGCTTGGGAGTATCGCTAGCTAACTGATTGATTTGGTCTTTATAGTTAGGAGGAGCTAACTCCGTAGCCTTAGCAAATAGGGTTTTTGCTTCATCTTTTTTGCCCTGTTCTTTAAATACGATCGCCTTTCCTAGAGTCGGGCGAAAATCCTTGGGATTAGCTTTGGCAGATTCGTCATAAATCGCGATCGCCTCGTCAAATCGCTTCCCCACAGCATAAACCTGTCCCAAAATCAACTGCACCGAAGTTGTATCGATACTTCCCGGTTTTGCCTGATTTGCAGCCGGAGCAGCTTTGAGCGTATCTTGCAGCAATCCGATCGCAGCTTCTGGCCGCTGCTGCACTAACAACAAATTCACCAACCCCTGCAAAGCCTTAATTTCCCCCGGCTTAGCCGCCAAAATAGCCCGGTATGCCTGCGCCGCACCTTCGCGATCGCCCGTGCGTTCCTTAGCCTGAGCTAGTAAAATCCCGTATTCAGTAGTTTCAGGATTCAACTTAGCCAACTTTTCCAAAGGAGGCACCACATCTTTAATGTCCCCCACCCCTTGTCCGATCAATTCCAGCCGCACCTGTAATAGGCCTCGCAAAGCAGTTACATTGTCGGCCTCGCGCTGCAAAACCAATTCGTAACCCCTCGCCTGAGCTTGCAGCAACTCTGATTGCTTTTCCCCACTTGCCGCCGTCTGAGTAGGCGTTGGAGTTGACCTAGTTTGGGCTTGGCTTCCCTTGAGAATGCTGTCCAAAAGTGGGACCAGAGAAAATCCCAAAAAAGCGATGAGGGACAGCACCACCACCACAGTAATCAACCCACGACCCTTGTTTGTTTTATCCATAATTCAACTTGTTCAGCTTAAAATTTACTATTTTCGGAGATTGAAGGCATCACCTGCTACCTAAGCCAAGTCCATCAGGTTTTTAATTTTAGGGCCCAACTGTGACAAAGCAATCTTTTGCTTGCAGCTAATATGGTAACAGACCCACAACTTCATGCTAGCTAAACAATTTTGGACACTGAGACCCGCAGCCCCAAGGATTGCGCCGTCGGTCCAATTTAGTCTGGTCGAGCTAAAAATTACCAAAAATATGGCGGATCAGCCCGTTCGGTAATTGGATTAAGTAAAATAGGCAAGCTGAATATCCTAAATGCTATTAGCCAGCAACTCCAACCACAGGGCGATCGAATTGACGATCGGTCCGCAACTCTTAAAGTCTTTACCAACAAGGATTTTAGCAGCCAACGGACCGCTCGACACTCTACCACCCCTTGCAAGTTGGGGTTGACGGGTCACAACCAGACCAGAGAGCCCTGTGCTCGCCTGTAAGGTGCTAGTAGTTTTGAAAGCAGTGTCTTCAGTTTATTCCTAATTTCCCTCAAGGGATGTGTCTCCGCTGCAAGGAGTTTTTATGAACCCCTCTCCAAACCGCTCTTCCAAATCGCCCAAATCTACTTCAACTCGCAAGGCTCAGCCTCGCGAACTGGCCGTCAATCCGCCCAAAGATACAGTTTCCGTTCCTGAGACACCAGAGGAAAGTCCACAGCCAGAGCTGTTGGCAGCACCGGTTGACCAAAATCAACCGCCAATGGCAACAGATGCCCCAGCATCCAAGGACACCCTGCAACGACCACGCTACACTTCTCGCCCCAAGGAGGAAGCAAAGCCAAAAGATCCACCTAGGGATGCTCCCGCACTCTCAGAGCCAGCACCCCCATCTCCATCTACCAGCGATACTCCAGCAGTCTCTGTATCGCCCACCGTCACACCAGACTCTGCTGAGCAGGAGAGTCCAGCCACCGATGACATACCCGCAGTGATGCGCCAACATCCGATTCCCCCCCCCAGCGAACCCAGACAGTACCGAGCTGTTGGTTTGGTCCGGGGCCGCTACACCCAATCTGAAGAACATTTCACGCGGGGTATGCTCATCGCTGCTGACGGAACTGCCATAGACGCGGTTTTGCTGGGTAGAGTCATGAGTTTAGTCAAAAATCACTTGGATTTGGAACAAGAACACCTGTGGGTGGTCTATCCCCGCACCAGGCAAGAAGATGGTAACTTACACGCCCAGATTATGGGAGTCTGGGAACCTGAAACACTCAAAAAACCTTCGGAAATTTCTTCAGATGAGGAAAGTCCAGTTTCCGGGGAAATTGAGAGCAGTTTAACATCCTCCATCCCCTCTCTCCCAGAGTCTGAACCTAATGTTGAAGATGGCTATTTTTCGATTAGAGGTGAGGTTATATATCAATCTCACGATCGAGAAAAGTATGTCATTGTCAAAATTAAGCAAGCTCCCCGCAAGAATGACGACAAGATGAAGTTTTTTAAGTTGAAACTTCAGGGGGATTTAGCCACAAAGGCGATCGGGTTTTTTTGGGATTTCCATGTCAAGTTACAGGCTGACAATCTCATAATTCAGCAGGCTAATAATATTGGGGCACTGCCGATCAAAAAGCGGAAATTCCCCCCTGGCGAAAAAACCCCCGGCTTCCGAGGAGGCGGAAATAAACGTCCATATACTCCTAGACCCAGTGGTGATGGCGCTCCTGTAGGGCGTCCAAACATCAAGCCCTCAGCCTCCGCGCCCCCTGCTCGTAAGGAACCTCTTCCTAAACCAATGAAGAAACCTAAGCCTGTTGAGGAATAACAAATAGGGTAAGTAAAAATGTAAAATTAAAGGTCAAAAAAACTTTTAATCTTACATTTTTACTTGAGGCACTTATCAAATTTATCTAGATGATGGAGTAGGCTTTGCGCCACTAACTGACCAATTTCAACAGGAACAGCGTTTCCGATTAAGCGACCCAGTTTGCTGAAACAGACTCGCTCGCCAGGAGCAAGGAAGCGGTAGTTTTCTGGAAAAGTCTGAAGGATAGCAGCTTCTCTAAGAGAAATTGCACGATCCTGTTCCGGATGTCCGAACCGACCATTACCGTAGCCAAAGCATTGGGTGGTGATCGTTGGAGCCGGGGCGTCCCACTTCATACGACCATAAACGCTAGGATAAGTTTGTCCAGATTTCTTACGATGACATTCTGCCAGCAGTGAAGTATCCCAGTCATGCCATGTGCCTCCGGGTTTTGAGGCTCTGATTCGGCGGAGGTTCAGGTCACTGAGCGAGGACGCTGCATGAAGTGCGTCATTTGGATCGGAGCATCCGGCTGCTAGGGCGGGTAGATGGGAAATGGCCTCACGCACAGTTGTGCACGATCGTCTAGAAGAGATTGGGGGTACTAATTCTACAGATCCGAATCGAGACGCTAGGAGCACGAGCCGTTTACGAGTCTGTGGAACTCCATATTGAGCGCAATCTACAATGCTCCAATCTATCGAATAGCCTTCGAGTTCCTTCAAAAAATCCTTGAAAACTTCATGCTCTAAAAGCTGTGGTACATTCTCCATCGTCACGAATTCGGGTTGAGTCTCCCGTACCAGCCGGCCGAAGTCGGATACCAGAGCCCACTTGCTATCCTGGCGTTCCTGGCGTCCCTTACGGCTGTAAGTCGAGAATGGTTGGCAGGGTGCACAGCCGGCCAGCAAGCGTAATTTCGCATCACCAAAAATATTTGTAAGTTGGGAAGCTGACAGAAAACTGACATCCTGCTCGATGAAAATAGCATTATTGTTGCTCTCGTAAGGGAATCGGCATTGTGGATCGATGTCGATTCCCGCAACAACCTTAATACCTCCTCGGATCAGTCCATGGGTAAGACCGCCCAAACCACAAAACAGATCGATGCAGCTAATGGCTGTACTTCTGCGATCGATGTGAGGCTTTTTGCCTATGTGAGTGCCGACAATAGTCTCATCTTGATTCATGCCTGTGCTCATTGAGGTCGCCTCTCCGGCATTAGGAACTCATGTGCATCTATGGATGACTTAAAGCAATTTACAACCTCCCTCAGATAAAGAGCTGTTCGTTCAGTGAGGTCACGGAGATCGCTAACAGTAATATTATTGCCACTCTCTGCAAATGATAGATTACCGTGTGCTAGTTTGTTCCGAAAACTTTTGATCAGGGAAAGTGCGCCTTTGTCATCCCGAAATGGTTGTTTGACAGCACGATTAGCATCACGACTTATATTTAAAGATAATCCTAGACGTTTGCTAAGTTTGTAAATCTCTTCATCATCCCAATTTCCACCTCCACCTTTTTCAAGTTCAAAGGTTGATATAGGGAGTGCAAGCACTAGGTGATCGCAGAGGCTCAATGCAGATTCCAGGCGATTTTCGTAGTTGAGATCAGTATGAGTGCGTGCCGTACATCGCACCCACTCAGGGCGCAACTCAATGGATAAGTCCTTGGGTCGCGAACTTTGATTGACCACTGCGTTAGATACCGCATCTACGCAGCGAGTAATTGTTGACTCGACTAGATTATATAGCTGTAAATAAACACTGGAATATAAAATTTTCTGCTGTTGCGGAGTGATCGTAGCTTCCCCGATTTGTGGAGTTCCTCCCTGCACTTGTTCCTGTATGGACTCAAGCAGGTCAAGGTAAGTTTCAATTTCCTGTAAACGCTCTTCAAAAGCTTGGCTCAAATCCTCCATCCTCAATCTCCAAGTAAACGATCGCGAACGAAATGTATACGAGCCTTGAGTCTGCCTATGGCGTTCGCACCGTCTGCTCCGGTCACTTTTGTAAACTCTTTGCTATTCAACCATTCTTCAACTTCGATCGATTGGTTGGCTATTTCAGGTCGTTCCTGAAGTGCCATATAGCTTCCAATGGCTATAGCTTCAAAACGCGATCGGGGTGTTGCCTTACCTTTAGGTGTTTTGCGGAAACCCGACGGGAAGTTGCGCGATACAAAGTCTATCATGTCCATGAAGCGTTGCCGGTAGGACTCAATGTCCGCTGGGTTATCTTTAAAGCGATCATTCATATTCTTCGTGTAGGTGAAAAGAAATGCCGACACTCTGTCTTTGTATCCTTCGAGCCCATCGCCGTATGCAAAGAATCGTGTAACGAGTTCTTCTCTCTCACGCTCCAATAAAAGCTTGTCAGATATTGGCGCAAGTTTGACAAAGCTCGGCTCTTTGGCGAGTGAAATCACAAGGTCGAGGAAAGCACCTCCTAACGCACCTCGACGCACCTCAGCCTTGTTCGCGACCTTGCTTCCTGTGTTAATTCGATCAAAAAGATCAAATCGTGCTTGCTCATCGGCGTGTTCATTGAGCACGATCCCCCTAATGGAACGGTTCTTGATTTTTCGTTGCCGAGATTCGGGTAGATCTTTGAATCGAAATCCGGTCAGTAGCGATAGTTCTTCCAAGTCACCTAGGGGAAAGTCCCCAAGAACGAACTCCTGAATCGTTCTAAGGCGCTGTGAACCATCCACAATTTCAAGCTTACCTGTTGACGGGCTTTCCCAAAAGAAGAGGAAGGGGATTGGAAGCCCCATCAATACCGACTCAATGAACCGGGATTTGCGCTCTGGTTCCCATGTGAACTCGCGCTGGTAGGCGGGAATCTCGAAATCTCCATTCTGCATCTTTTGGGCCAGAAGCTCAATGGAATATTCCGTCAGATAGAACTCAATTCTCTTTGTGTGTTCAAAAATCTGTTGCTCAGCAGTAGCAACCTCCTCATCAGTGAACTTAGACTGGTTCTCGTCGCTCATCTTTGAATATCCTCTCGTGGTTCATTGAAGTTAGAATCCCCGTGACTAAAGTTCGGCGAGTGTCATTCTAGCCTGACTTGCGCCCCCCACACATCCTGTGGCAGAAATACTCTGTCTGCTGGTAGAGGAGCAACTGGTGCGGTGAGAGTAAATTGACCAGTTTCAATTTGCTGTTTCAATTCCAAAGCTACTTGTCGGGACAGAAACATACTTGCTAGGGGGGCAGTCCGCACGGGTTTACCCTCTATCAGAATGCGACCTGTTTTTAATTGGGCATAGCTAACTAAACCAAAAGTGGGACGCACGCGCCGGGGGATTGAGAAATCTACCACCGGCGCTACTATTTTTTTGTCTGATACTGCACAGTGGGCAACGACGGTTTCGTTGATCACAGGAAATGGGATGCCGATTCCCAGCATGATTGATGGGCCGTAGTTTTTGAAGTAGCACCCGCGTACCCATTTTGAGTTCATCTGTTTTGCATCGCCGATAAGTGCTAGGGTGGCGGCCGGTCCGATGGGGGTACGGTTGGGCTGGCGTTTTTGCAGCGGGAAGTGCTGGGTTCCTTCCCAGGTGATGTAGCCCTGAGCGCCTCCTAGGAAGATGCGCGTGCCAATGCCGATGGTTTCGAGGTCGGGGTCGTTCAGCAGGGGGGACATGGCTCCTAGGCTGGAATAGACGGCGTTGCCTAGGTTTGGTTGTAGGGGCCCTAGGTAGGTGAATAGTGGTCGATCGCCCCCATTCACACCAACAATAAAGTTTTGATATACGTTCCGGGGATTAAATAAATAAAACTGGTTTATGGTATCGCGGGTAATTGTGGTTTCAAAGGAGCTGCGCGGGTAGCAGTCTGTTACTTGTCCGAGGGCGCGCAATTGTACGGGTTTCCCGGCAATCAGGTCTTCGATGACGTGTCCGCCGCCTCTTTCGCGGGATTCTTCGCCGTCTTCGGCTACTTGGGTGGCTCCTAGGTACAGGTCTACTGCACCAAAGCCGGAGTAGGCTAGAACGCCGTCTAGCCAGCACTGACGGATTTTTATGGGGGGGTCGGTGTGGCCGAGGTTGATAATTGCCCCTGATGATTCCATTGGCTCGAAGGTGCCTGTGGTTATGACATCGACTTCTTTAGCCGCTTGGGTAATGTTGGTTTCTTGAACTCGGTTTTTGAGTTCTTCGATTGTCCAGACTGTGGCTTTGCCTTGAGTGATTTTATCGTTGATTTCGTCGATCGTTCGCATAATATTATTTGAGATTTGAGATTTTAGATGGATAGATTGATGGATTGGCGATCGGGCTGGTTGTTTAAAATAAAAGCAATATTATAATGAATATCAGAATATTATCATAAATCAAATAAAGGGCGATCGCCATGACTCAAGCGATATTAAAATCAGTCACTTTCGATGAATTTATTGACTGGTATCCAGAAAAATCGGAAAACCGTTACGAACTGCACAATGGAGCAATTGTTGAAATGCCTAAAGCCACCGGAGAGCATTCAGAAGTATCTGGTTTCCTAATCGCTGAGCTCAACTTTGAGATCAAACGACAGGGACTTCCCTACTTCGTTCCCAAAGAATGCGTGGTTAAAGCTGATAATGAGCTATCTGGTTACGAACCGGATGCGATCGTTTTGGACAGGCAAGGGACGGACAGCGAACCGAGATGGAAAAAGCAATCTATTATTACAATGGGTAGTTTTGTGCGGCTAATTGTCGAAGTTTTCAGTACCAATTGGCGCGATGATTACGGCTATAAATTGGTTGATTATGAGGCTTTGGGCATTGCTGAATACTGGATTGCTGATTATTTGGGACTAGGTGGTAGACGCTATATTGGCAATCCGAAACAACCTACTTTTTGGGTTCACCATTTGGTTGATGGCGAATATCAGTCCAGTCTGTTTCGGGGAGACGATCGGATTTTATCGCCGACATTTCCCCAAATTAATTTGACTGTTAAACAGATTTTTAGTGCTGGACGAGATGAGGTTTAAAATGCTATTTTTTTTTGCCTCGGCGAGTGAAGTCGCAGTTATACAAACAAAGTCTGCCTGGGTGCATCTCAATGAGTGCAAATATATTCGTAGGGGCGAAGCATGACCGCTGTAAATCTCTGGTTATCAATAATAAATTTTCTGCGGTCATGCTTCGCCTATGCAAAATCGGGATGCTCCCGTCTGCCTGCGCGGAATAATACCCAATCCGGCTTAAATACTCCTTTTATTTATTAGTCTGCCTCGGCAGAATTCGTTTGACTCTCGACAGCGGTTTAAACCCCTGAATCATCTGTATTGTTTGGGATGTCTGTTTTTTGTTCTGGCAGACTTTCTGGTTGACTATGTATTATTCCTATTGCTTGGTATTCCTCCTCAATAGCAGAATCAATTGCTGCTAGCTTTTTGGGACTTGTATGCCACTGGTTGAGAATATCTTTAATTAAGACTTCTCTAATCCAAACTTGAGCGACAACGGTGAGGGGAAGGGCAAGCAATAGTCCTAAAAATCCAAAGAAGGTAGCGAAGAATACTTGAGCTATTAAGGTGACAGCGGGCAGCAGCGATACTTGCTGTGCCATAACGTAAGGGGTGAGGAGGTTACTTTCAAATTGTTGAATTAGAAAGTACAGGAGTAGGACTAAACCTGATTTTAAGGGAGAGTCTAAAAGTGCGATCGTCATTGGAGGAATCACGCTCAAACCAGGCCCGATATTTGGTATTAAGTTCAGTAAACCGGCTACTACAGCGTGAGCTAGGGCTAAGGGAACTTGCAATACTGATAAACCAATTAGGCTCAGAAGAGTGATGACGCTCATGCTAATTAAAGCACCGATCGCCCATCGACCGAGAGCTATTTCGCATTCATCTAAGATGCCATCGACTCTGCGCCGATAAAAAGAAGGAAATAGTTGGATAAATGCTTGGCGATAAGACTGAGGTTCTGCTAATGTCATCAATGTCAAAACTAGGACTAGCAAAAAGCTGAGAATAACTCCTAATGTGTTCCCGACAAAAGCTCCTGCACCGCCAACGAGTTGCTTGAATAAAGGTTGAAGTTGTTGCATGATGTCGTTAACATCAAGATTTGGCAGGCGCTGACCAAATTGTCCAGAAAAGCGAGTTTCAATCTGATCTATCCAGTCATTTAATTTGGCTATTCCTTGAGGGGCTCTTTGGGTCAGTTGTTGAAACTGTTGAGTAAAGGGTGGTACAATAATTAGGAATAAGCCTACGAATATCAGGACTAGGAAGCTAATTGAAAGTAAGACTGCGATCGATCTTTTGAGCCGGAATTTCTGTAAGTACCGTGCTAGCCTATTTAAGGCTGTGGCTAAGACTACTGCGGCAAATAGCAGCAGTAAGGCTTGTCTGATTTGCCAGAGGATGTAACAAGATGCGATCAGGGCTAATAAGCCCATCCATTGTCCTAGCTTCATTTGGTTTGAGATTGGGGAATCAAGATTTAGTGTGGGTATTGAGACGTTTGGGAAATCTACTTTCTCCAAGATATCTTAGATGCGGGCGATCGCACTTTAATCATATCTTTAAAAAATACCCCTACTCTCACACCAGAGGAAGCAGACTCCTCATTGACCTTTGGCGAACACCTGTTTTGGTGTCAGGTTTAATTCTGGGAAAATTGGGGACTCAATGCGATCGCAATTTCTGAACAGTTTGGCTTGGTACTCCCCATCAACGAGTTGGTAAACTGAAAAAGTAGCTTGTTTTGGATTACCAATAAACCGTCTCCCACCCAATCCTAGATAGTCTATTATTAGAGAACTTTTGTCATAGCTATTTTAAACTGCTTAGCTCCATTTGATTGTCTGTCTCATGTCTATTAAGTAGTCGGACATAAATAAAAAGTGCTGTGTAAATAAAGATTAAGGGAAAGACTTTTGGAGCGATCGCGTCAAAGTGCGCCGGACGGATTTACATCAGTCGCGGGGTGTTGGCTCACGACAATCAACAAGATTTATTACCTCGCGATGCCTGACCAGAATCAGATCTCGCTTTCGCCCACAACTCTATTTCGACAGTTTAAGAGTCTTGTTGACTACCAGCTATGCTCGCCGAATGCGATCTATATAGAACCCAATCGACTGCTGTGAGCGATCGACTGCTGTGAGCGATCGACTGCTGTGAACGATCGCTAAAAGATGTCAAATGGGTTCTATAAGGCTAAAAGCAAACGCTAAGAAATAGATGCTCGAAAATTGTGCCGCAAATTTAGTTATAATGCTTAAACTCTATCAGTATCAAGCGATGTCATCACCACCCCACCAGAGTTTTTCTCAATTGTGAAGAAGAGCAGACACTTTGGGAATTAAGAAAAGTCAAAAATATTGCTGCTAGAACCAAAGATAGAGCCGAAACTGTCCGATTGTCAGCGCAACGCTGGCGAGTTGAAAAAATTAGCCACTATTTGAAATGTTCCCCAAACACAGTACGGTCAACCTTACATAGATGGAAAGAAAAAGGATTAGAAGGGCTGTGGGATGCCCCGCGTCCAGGTAGGAACCCAAAATGGCTGACATCAGACATTGCAGCCATAGAAGAGAAATTAGAGATTGCCAGCAGATATTTTCAGAGATGTAACAATTATACATCACTGATTAATCAACAATTAATTCAACTAAATTCAGCCTTACTAATCAAGTGATTAACCTCATTTCACAACAAAAAATAATAAGACCGACCGGTGACTGGAAACAAATTTAATATAGCCAACCGTTCGGATGTTAAATTAGAAACTTGTTGAATCCCTTGAATACAAACGGCATGAATCGATTGAAAACTTTGGAATATCCAGCGTAAAGTAGGTCGATTGGTTCCTTTACCCAACTGATTTTTTACGGTTTTATTAGTGAGTTGCAAGTTTTGCCGGAGTAACCTTTGACCTAAAGTATAAACCAACAAACACAAACCCATTACCAAAGTTAAAGCCTCGATTCTTTCTGGCGACTTTAGAAACACGCTATCCGTAAAAAATAGGGGGTCTTTCAGGAACCCAAACCCTCTCTCTGCCGCCTGCTGTTCCTTATATTTCACAATCATTTCATCAGGATTTAATTGTGATACATCCAGTACATTAGTAGCTAAGATAAATCTGCTACTAGCTTTTGTTTCTTTAGCTATCACACTAGCATCTAATTCCAGTTTCGCTTCAACTTTAAAGATCGAGCTAGAGCTAGAGTTGTCATGAGAAATCGTCGAATTAGTAGCGGGTTTTACTGTAGTTTGCCTGCTAGTAACTTGGGTTAAATTATGATATTTTAGTTGGCGGAATGTGGGTAGTAAGATGGCGAATAGGTGCGATCGTTATGTGTCAATAAAAGTCCCTACAAACTGAAAAAAAACAGTAAAATTTAGGTCATAAAATTGGGCAGTTTTTATCGAACGACCGTTGAAACCCTTATTAAAGCGTTGGTTTCGGGAGCCCTGCCCCTTAAGGGGCAGGGCTCCCAAAACCAAGCGGGGGAAGGGATTGGAATTATTGGAGAGGTCTAATTAAATCTGGCTAAATCAGGAGTTATTACTGTCATTGTTCAAGATAGGGGTTCTATTCATACTAGCAAACTTGTCAAAGAACGTCATGCCTATTGGCAAAGTCAAGGTTTATATTTGTTGGCTCTACCCTCCTATTGTTCCGAAATGAATCGCATTGAAAATGAATGGCAAAGACTAAAGGAATATGAATTGGCAATTGCCGTCATGGAAAGAGTTGATGCCAGAGCGACGCAATCTGGTTATGAAGTACAAAGATATCGTTTCCATTCCGAATAGTTGGGTTTTTGATCTATGAGGAGGTGCTTTCTTCTGACTTATTTAATCTTTCTTTACACAGCGTTGTTTATTTATGTCCGACTACTTAGCAGATGTATAACAAAAAAGCCCCATTGTCGAAGAGAGAAAGGGGGTTTAGTGAGTTGAAATAAATCCCAGGCATCGAGCTATTTTCTCAGGCAGTGACCCGCCAAATATCTTC
>RDXH01000390.1 GCA_004292745.1 Oscillatoriales cyanobacterium
TATCTAAATTTGGTAAATGAAACCATGAAAAATACTTTTCTATATCCTTTGCGCGGCACAGTTATTGATTATGATGAACCGTTTGAACCTGCGGTTTCGTTGGAAGATTGGGAAGTGTTGCAATGATTCTACTAGATACTAACTATAATTGATTGATATTTGCTATGATAGGCTTAACAAATAACTGAATAAATGTATGAAAATTAGAGCAATCATTCATCCAGCAGAAGAAGGTGGCTATTGGGCAGAAGTTCCCGCACTGCCTGGGTGCATCACCGAAGGAGACACCATCGAAGAAGTGATGATTAATTTAAAAGATGCTATGGTCGGTTGGCTCGAAGTTGCTAATAGTTGTGAAGCCATTGCTTCCACAGATAAAATTGTGGAGATTGCGGTATGAAATCTATTTCTGGCAAACAACTTTGCAAAATAGTAGAGCAGAAAGGTTGGGTTTTGAAAAGAATTACTGGGAGTCATCATATCTATGAAAACCCAGAATTAGAGCAAATTTTGTCAATTCCTGTTCACCGCAATCAAGATTTGAAAGTTGGAACCTTGAGAGCTTTAATGAAAATAGCCCAGCTATCTGAAGAAGATTTACTCTGATAGGGTGCGTGTACTCTGATTTGAGTGAGGGAAAAGACATGAAAATTCGAGAATCTCAAGGTAAGAGCGTATGGAACAATTCTGAGGGCTGGTGCTGCGAACCTCTTGACCCCATACCACCCGGTCATATTGCCCTAGGGCGTGTTTTCTTGCCTGATCCATCAGATCCTGATCCCCCTCGCATCCCCCGAATCGTTGCGGGGACGAAAGAGCTTCTTTCTCCCCCCTTTTGGGAGAGAAAACACGCCCTAGCCGTTGAAGCGATCGATCTTAATCTTGTAGACTGGGATATCGAAGAAATTGGCGAAAAAGCAGGTTTTGATATTGAGTACAAATACACGGGAGTGAATGACCCGAAAGATGAATCTTTAGCTTGCGTAACTCAGTTTGTCGGCATCTATGAAGACTTCTTCACTTGTTAAGTTTATCTTAGTATTGTATCGCGATCGCCCTCCCCTAATTTACCGCACGTTTGAGAATTTGACCGACAACTCCGTACCTGTCGCCAACCAATCCATCAAGTTCGTGTTCGATATCTTCCAACCAGCCAAGCTTACTCGTCCACTTACCATTAGGTAATTGTCTGGCTGCATGAGTTGGGATACCGTTGGAATCAACATAGAGCGCTATTTTATGATGTCCAACTTCTAATCTATCGCCTTTACAAATTTCATATCCCAGGGTTTCATAAGCCTGAATATACGCTTCTAGAGTCTCCTCTTGTGGCACACCGTCAGGCCAATAAAATTGCTCTCCAGGTATAGGTTGCCACCAACGATCGTCTTCCCCAGCAGCCCATGCAAAGCAGTTATATTCTTGAGATTTGGGGCTAGTAACTTGATAATCTGTGCGAGACAAATTCGGCCACTTAAATTCAAATTCTGGTCTTCTATACATTCTCTTCAATCGCGTATCCTTGATTTCTACCCCATTCAATCCAAGCTGAAGCCATCTGTTTTATCCTTCCCCTTTGTTCTGGTTTGATGGGATTTTCACCCGTAATTGCACTCAATGCCGATAACCAGTAAAGGGGATTTTTTTGCAGTTCTGATAGCAACAGTGGCACGATTTGAACTCCCATATTAATAATTTCCTGATATGCCGGATGCTGAGATATTTGGGTAGTTGAAGACAATCCTGCAACCTCTTCCTCCCAATCAGAGGCTAGTGTATAAAATTTGTTAACTATCTCAGGGGAAATTTCAGCATTTCTTTTGAGGATATTTTGAGTGGCATTTTGTGAAGAAACTTCTTCCTGTGTGAGTAAGTTTTCTATGCCTATTAAAACTAACTCTTCTATCGAGACATTTAAGTTGTTCGCGACTTGTTGTAATTTTAGTAGGCGTTCATCTGAAAGGGCAGCACTCTCATAATGTCTTGAGTGTAGCGCAATTGTTTCTTTTTCCAAAATTCGTAGTTTTTTCGATAAATATTGACTCCTGGTTTCGACACTTCGGCTACGCGATCGGCCGACGCAGGGCTCAACCACCAGGGGTTTTTGACATCCCGTGCGTCCAGGACTGAATTTACAAAAGATGATTGCAAGTATATATTGCGAGTTGGCGGCCGATCGCCTATTTTATGAGATACTAGGGTAATTTGCCAGCGTTAAACATAATTGAAAATGGATCACCAAAATTTAGACTTAATGGAGAAAATTCGCCAGCAATTTGACTATGCCCCTTTTCCCAGAATTCCTCTCGAAAAATCTCCTGAGTCTGACTATGAATTGCTCTACCTTCATAATCTTGTAACTGCTTACTACTTCAGAAATCGGAAAGTTGTCAATACCGAAGGAAAACTGATTCTGGATGCGGGATGCGGTAGCGGATACAAATCCTTAGTTTTGGCTACAGCTAATCCGGGAGCTAAAATTGTGGGAATTGATTTATCAGAAGAATCAGTTAAATTAGCCCGCCACCGCTTGCAATATCACGGATTTGAAAATGCCGAATTTTATGCTGTCAAAATCGAAGATTTACCGAGTTTAGGGTTACAGTTCGACTATATTAATGCTGACGAAGTGCTGTATCTATTGCCCGATGCTATTGCTGGATTGCAAGCGATGAAATCTGTTCTAGCTACCGATGGAATTATTCGCACAAACCTACACAGTGCCAATGGTAGAGCCGGAGTATTTCGTGCTCAATCTGCTTTCAAAGCAATGGGATTAATGAATGGCAGTCCAGGAGAATTTGAGATAGAAATAGTTAGGGAAACTATGGAAGCATTGAGAGATGAAATATGGCTCAAGGCGGCTGGATGGAATGCCGATTACGGAAAAGATGAGGGATGGATTATGGTTAACTATTTATTAGTGGGTGATAAAGGTTGTAGCATTCCTGAAGTCTTTGCCATGTTGAGAGGTGCGGATTTAGAGTTTATCAGTATGGTGGCTTGGCGTCGGTGGGAGTTGATGGATTTGTTCAAAGATGCAGATGATTTGCCTCCGTTTTTGGCGATGAGTCTGCCAGAAGCTTCTGTGGAAGAGCGGCTGCATTTATTTGACTTGTTACATCCCTTGCACCGTTTGTTTGATTTCTGGTGCGGCAATCCCCATCAGGCTCAGGATTTTGTGCCCGTGGCGGAATGGACTGATGCCCACTGGCGGGAAGCACGGGTTCACCTGCACCCTCAACTGAGGACTTCGCAGATTAGGGAAGATTTGATGAATTGTATTGACAGCCAAACGCCGTTTGAGATTAGCCGTTATATTATTGTGCCAACTCTAGCGCCGATCGCGATCGACTGTACGATAGCTGCTTGCTTGCTACCTCTGTGGGATGGGCCGCAGTCTGTGGTGTCGCTAGTTCAGAAGTGGCTCCAAATCCGCTCCCAGATGGCTGTTAACCTAGAGCCTGTTAGCGAGCAGACTGCCGCCTCGGAAGTCAAGGAACTGTTGATCGGGCTGGAAGTCTTTCTGTATGTGCTTTTGGAGCATTAGAACCAGGAGTTGAAAAAAAAAATAGTTGGGGGTGATATTAAAGTGTCGATAACTGGGTAAGTTACATATAAGAGTTAGAAATCGAGCATCCCACCCCTCAAGGAGAAAAAACTTATGAAGACTGAATTTAAAGCCAAGTTCCTGCAACACATCAACAAAAGAAGACAGGATCAAGGTTTCACCCTGATTGAACTGCTGGTTGTTATCATCATTATTGGTATTTTGTCTGCGATCGCTTTGCCTTCCTTCCTCAGCCAAGCAAACAAAGCCAA
>RDXH01000139.1 GCA_004292745.1 Oscillatoriales cyanobacterium
CGATCGCCATTTTCATAATATCATCTCGGTTCACCATCTTGGCAATTTCTTCGACATCATAGATTCCTTCAAAAGCTTCTAAAGCCGCCGACTTCAACGCAGATTCATAGGCATCCTCCAAAGTCTCGACTAATTCCTCTTCCGTGAGATAAGTGCCTTTCGCTTTATGTCGCTTGTTGGTGCGTTGAATTTGCTTAATTGAATTAAAAATCGAAGTTTCCCAAGACTTAGTAGTACGGTTTTCAGCAACTTTTTTAATCAGATGCAGTAGCACAATAATGCCATAACTGAAAATTTTGTTAAGCTTGTCGGACTTACTCATTTCTTCTAATTCTTCCACCAACACTAGAGCCTCCGCAACCTTACCTCGATGTAGCAACTCCTTCAACTCCATTAATTCTTCCATAAAATTTCATGTTGTTATCATTTAATATATTATACTAAAGTCCGGCGGTTGGAAACCGCGCCTACACAAACAAAACCCACCTCCGTGGGTTATAATATTACTAAATTCATAGAGGAGAAAGCTATGACTTTATTAGACATTCGCCTGTTGACGGTTCAAGAATATCACCGAATGGCAGAAATTGGGATTCTTGATGAAGATGAACGAGTAGAATTATTGGGTGGACAGATAGTTAAAATGGCCGCAAAAGGAACAGCACATGGTGCAGGAGTGAAACGGACTGTAGAGCTATTGCAGAACCTTTTAGGGAGGTTAGTATTAATAAGTGTACAAGATCCTGTTCGGTTAAATGATAACTCGGAACCGGAACCTGATATTGCTCTACTTATACCAGATCCACTTTACTATGAAGACCATCATCCAACTCCTTCTGAAGTTTATCTGATTATTGAGGTTGCTGATACTACGTTGAGGACAGATTTGGGGATTAAAGCGACAATTTATGCTCAGTCAGGAATTGCAGATTATTGGGTTTTGGATGTTAATAATCGACAACTTCATGTATTTCGAGAACCTACTCAGGATGGTTATCAAAGTATAGCAGTTCTTGGGGATGATGCGAGTATTTCTCCTCTGCAATTTCCTGATATTTCTTTTGCTGTGCGAGATATGTTGCGGCCTTTAATTACAGAATCCCTGGCGGTTTAAACCGCGTCTACACAGACAAAACCCACCTCCGTGGGTTGAAGAAGAATCCCCTGGCGGTTTAAACCGCGTCTACACAGACAAAACCCACCTCCGTGGGTTGAATAAAGAGGCATAGTAAAAGTTATAGGGGTTCCCAGACACAGCCGGGAACCAGTTAATTTGCTAGTTTTCTAGCTTCTCAAGCTAACGCCGAATTTCTCGACTAAAACATCGCGCACTTTTTGTTGGGCTGGTTCGACATCGGTGTCGCTTAATGTTCGATCGCCTGCACGATATACTAACCTAAAAGCTAAACTGCGTTGACCCGCCGGCACGTTGTCGCCACGATATTCGTCGAACAATTCTACCGAATCTAGTAAGTTACCGGCGGCTTTTTTCATGGCACTTTGCATATCGACAACGGGAACTTCAATGGGTGCGAAAAAGGCAATGTCTCTGTCAGAAGCGGGGAAACTCGAATAACTGGTGAATTTGCTAGGGGCTTTGTGCGATCGCTCCAAATTAGCTACTAGCACTGCTAAATCTAATTGAAACACATAAACCTGCTCTGGCAAATCTTTTTCTTGCTGCAATTGGGGGTGTAACTGTCCAAAAATGCCTAAATGTTTCCCGTTTAAGGATAACGCAGCCGTGCGCCCTGGATGCAAGCGAGAATTAGAGGAATCACTAGCATATTCTACTACCAAACCCAATTGTTGAAATGTACTTTCCAAAATACCTTTGGCCTCAAACCAAGTCAAAGGGCGATCGCGCCCGGATTGTTGCCATTTCCACACAGTTGGGTCGCCTCCAATAATCCCGGCAACTGCGTCTGCTTCTTTCATGGCATCCCCTTCTTTCCAGAAAATGCGACCGACTTCAAAACCGTTGAGTGCGCCGTTTCCTTGCTCCAAATTGTAGGCGAAAGCATCTATTAAACCCGACAGCATTTCAGTCCGTAAAGCTGAATACTCGACAAACAGGGGATTTGCTAAAACCACCTGATCTTCTCCCTCAGTTTTCACTAAAGAATAGTGCATCAATTCTGTCAAACCGGCAGCCCGAAAAGCCGATCGCACATTCCGCATCGCCGCGTATTCTGGTGACAGATAACCTGGTTCCGTTTTGCTGGGTAAAGTCTCGCAGAAATTGTCGTAGCCGTGAAGTCTGGCAACTTCTTCAATTAAATCAATTTCTCTTTCTAAATCCCGGTAGCGGTAAGGTGGAACTGCCACTGTAAATACCCGTTCTTTCTGTGCCGGAACCACTTCGCATCCCAAGGCTGTAAGAATGTTCTTTACTTCTTGCGGTTCCAAATATTCCGAACCGCCTGTTTCGCCTCTTTTCAATTTGCCTAAAACTAGATTTACGCGATCGAGACGCAATTCGAGAGTCCGCGAAAAACTCACATCATCGCCACCAGAACTCGCCGTTTTCTGTGCTGTGGCAACGCCTCCGGCCAACTCCAAAATTAGGGATAGGGCGCGGTTGCAAGCTGTCACCAAGGCTGCTTGATTCACTCCCCGTTCGTAGCGAATCGAAGACTCGCTTCGCAAGCCTTGAGCGCGCGCTGAACGGCGAATTGTGGCTTGGTCAAAAATTGCTGCTTCTAAGATTAAGTTTTGGGTGCCGTCGTGCACTTCGGTGTCTTCGCCGCCCATGACTCCGGCTAAAGCTACGGGTTTGTCGCTAGCAGTAATTAGCAAATTTTGCGATCGCAAATTGCGGTTTTGTCCGTCCAAGGTTTTGAAGGATTCGCCTGTTTTGGCAAACCGGACACCGATGTTGATATCTGGATTGCCGGTGAAGGATTGCAGGCGATCGCGATCGAAAGCGTGCAACGGCTGACCCCATTCCAATAAAATGTAATTAGTGACGTCAACCACATTATTAATCGGCCGCACCCCCGCCGCCTGCAACCGCTGCTGCAACCAAGCTGGAGACGGTGCAATTTTCACTCCTGTAATTGCCGTCCCGGTGTAAATCGGGCAGCCTTCTGACTCCGATATTTCTACTGTTAAATTAGGGCTGTCTGTTGCCTGAATTGCCACATCCGCTGCTGCGGGAATTCTCAACTTTGCCCCTGTCTGCGCCGCCACTTCCCGCGCCACACCAACCATACTCAAAGCATCAGCACGATTCGCCGTTGCTGTCAAGTCTAAAATGACATCATCTAAACCTAAAAGCGGGCGAATATCACTGCCCAATTCCGGGTTTTCTAAGTCAAATATGTGAATTCCTGCCGATTCTTTGGATAGTCCCAATTCTGCTAGAGAACAAATCATGCCGGCAGAGGGAACGCCCCGCAATTTCGCGGGTTTAATTTTTAAATCTATCTGAGATAGAAAAGTCCCGACTACAGCGACGGGCACGTAAATGTCTGCCCTAGCGTTGGGTGCGCCACAAACAATATTTAAAGCTTCTGGTTGGCCGACATCTACTTGACAAACTCTCAACTTGTCTGCATTGGGATGTTGTTCGATCGCCACTATTTTACCCAAAACCACGCCGTCGGCCCAAGTACGTCGGTCTTCGATCTCTTCTACTTCAAATCCTGCCATGGTCAGAGTTTCGGCTAGTTCTTCCGGGGCGATCGCCACATCCACCAATTCCCGCAGCCAATTTAGAGAAATACGCATAGTTTAGTTAGTAGTCATTAGTTCTTAGTCATTAGTCCCTAGGAATTATCAAAATTTCTGACGCATACCTAATAGACATCTGGCAAAAAGCCAGTCTTGAACAGACAGGATGCCTGTTCCACAATAATTATAGGAGATGTCTCATGACTAATGCCTTCTGCATTCTACCTTCTGGCGAATACCATTTGTTATATAGCGGTTCTCAAGCGTGGTGAGGTATGCCCTATGCCCTATGCCCTATGCCCTATGCCCTATGCCCTATGCCCTATGCCCTATGCCCATGAGTACAGCGATTTATCAGAAAAAATGATAAGTTTCCGGAAAGACAGATGGATCTTGGCGGATGAGTAACATTCTCATGCGAGAGAATGAGGTATGCTAGAGATATCGAAAAGTGCAAACAGCACCTAAGTTTAGAAACACTTTACAGAAAAAAGGATAGCTTTAGCAAGCCTTTAAACTATCTTCCAGGATAATCAACTGAAAAAACTCACAGCAGCGAGATCGTAAAAAAAGGGAAAAGATAGCAGCCTAAAAGACTTAGGTGTAATTCTAATTCGCGATCGGACCCACAGCCCTGGGCAACTGAGAGATAAGTATTTCTAGCAGAAGCAGGAACCGGGGATTTGTACAGTCGATCGACGCTGACTAGATGAGAAAACATAGGCACTGTCAATCAACATGAGCTACTGCGTAAATCCCGGCTGTCCACATCCTCAAAATCCACCTGACTCGATCGTTCAGTGTCAGGCCTGCGGTACGCGATTGCTGCTGCGTGCTCGGTATCAAGTAATTCAACCGTTAGGACAAGGAGGATTTGGGGCAACATTTCTGGCAAAAGATATATCTTTGCCCGGTCAGCCGAGTTGTGTAGTCAAGCAACTGCGACCCAGCAGTACGTCGCCACGAGTTCTAGAAATGGCGCGGGAATTATTTAAGCGAGAGGCAAAAACCCTAGGCAAACTGGGGGATCACCCCCAGGTACCCAGGCTGCTAGATTACTTTGAGGCAGAACAACAATTTTTTTTGGTTCAAGAGTATGTTAAAGGCTCGACTTTAAAACAAGAAGTCAAACAATCGGGTCGTTTAAATGAATCAGATGTTAAAAATTTTCTGTTGGAAATTCTGCCAGTAGTGCAATATATCCACAGCCAAGGAGTAATTCACCGGGACATAAAACCCGCGAATATTATTCGCCGAGTTCAAGACAACCACTTGGTGTTAATTGATTTCGGAGCAGTCAAAGATCAAGTCAGCCAAACATTATTATTAGACCCCACCGACCAAAGCGCCAACACCAAATTTTCCGTGGGGACTTTTAGTTTTGCCCCGCCGGAACAAATGGCAATGCGACCAGTATTTGCCAGCGATATCTACGCCTTGGGCATGACTTGTCTGTACTTGCTGACAGCAAAATCGCCCAAAGATTTAGATTTCGATGGAGTCACGGGCGAAATTGTGTGGCAGCATCACGTTCACCTCAGTGCCAGTTTCGCGCGGATTCTGGAAAAAATGCTGAAACCGATGGTTGGACACCGCTTCCAATCAGCAGCAGATGTCCTCCGAGCTCTGAATGGCCAATTTGAAGACCCAACCCTTCTCGATGGCTTGGCGACTCAATTCAACGGCAATAATGGCACTGTTGAAGAACCGACCATATTTAATGATGAGGGTTCTTCCTGGTCTTCCTCCAAGACTAAAATGAATCGGGGCTCGAAGCCGGGGCCCGCCGGTAGAAGTTCCCTGAATCCATCCGGGAACACGGGGATGCAGCCGAGAGTTTCGCGCACTCTGGCTGAGTCCGGCAGAACCTTCGGCACAGTGGGACATTCTAGTGGCAATTTAGCAGCGCCAAAGTTACCGAAAGTCACTCCCAAGTGGGATAGTAACAGCGTGCGATCGGCATATTTTAAAGGCAAGCGCGATTTTGCCGACAGCGAACTGTCTGGTCTGCAACTACAAAAAGCGCAGTTGGCGGGGGGGAATTTTTATCAAGCAAAGCTGGTGAAAACCAATTTGCAAGCAGCAGATTTGTCGGGGGCAAATTTGGGTCACGCCAGATTGATCGGGGCGAATTTGCGAGATGCTAATTTGACAGAAGCTTATTGCAGTACGGCTAATTTTGAAGGGGCTGATTTCCGAGGTGCGGACTTGACGGGGGCTTATTTGAGCAAGGCGAATTTGCGGGGGGCAAATTTATCGGGGGCGAATCTGACTAACGCTACAGTTAGTGAAGAACAACTGGCAATGGCAAAGACGAATTGGATGACTATTAAACCCGATGGTAAGCGAGGTTTTGGATTTTAAGAAGTCATTTGTTATTGGGAATTGGGAATTGGGAATTGGGCAACCCCCCCTAGGGCGTGTTTTCAAACTACTCCTTAAGATTTAGATCCCCCTCGCATCCCCCTTAAAAAGGGGGACTTAAAGACTCTTTCCCCCCCCCTTTTTAAGGGGGGCTGGGGGGATCTTTGGGTTTGAAAACCCCCCCTAGCCCCCCAAGGGGGGAATTGGGAATTGGGAATTGAAACTGACAACTAAAGACTAAAAATCAATCACAAATAACCAATAACAAATGGCCAATGCTAAATCAGTTCCAGGACTAACGGTTTATGAGGTGTGGCGCGATCGCTTTCTTCGAGACAGGCTACGCCCTACTGTGCAGATTGCTATTTTTTTTGTTTTAACAATTATTATCTATTTTTTCGGTGAAGCCCTCTTGGCTCCCCAGGAGTTTAAAGCTGTTTATCTGTACACGAGTTTTGCTGTAGAGTTAGGTTTAATCACTTGCTTGGTTTTGCAAAAAACTGCGATCGGACAGCGTTACCCTGGTTTGCTATTTTTGGGTTTTTCCTGGTCTTTGACTGTAGTTGTACAGCTTGGATTAGCTTTCGCCAGAGTGGGAGACTTACCGATTTTAACCTGGAGTTTAGCATTTCTAACCCAGGCTACGCTCATGCCTGTACGTTGGCCTCTGCACTTGATTTCTCAACTCGGTGTTTTGTTGTGTCACATCGGGATAAATTTGGTTTTAAACCTGAGTTTTGCTAGGTATACTCCTTTTCGGATGAGCGGCTTTTACTTGTATTTATTTTGGTTTTGTTTTATTTGTGACTTGTCAGTTTACTGGTACGAAATTCTGCAAAAAACTGAGTTTAGCACTCGCCGAGAATTGCAATCTGCTTATCAACAATTGGAGGTGGCGGAAGCGAAGTATCGCAGTATTTTTGAAAATGCTGGTGAGGGTATTTTTCAAAGCACTCCCGATGGCCGCTATATTACGGCTAATCCAGCTTTGGCGAAGATTTATGGGTGCGATTCACCATCGGAGGTGACGGCAAAATTTACTGATATCGGGCATCAGTTGTATCTCGATCGCGATCGCAGGAGTCAGTTTGTGCGAGCGATCGAGGAAAACGGCAGAGTGTCGGATTTTGAGTCTCAAATTTATCGCTGTGATGGGAGTATTGTCTGGATTTCTGAGAATGCTAGGGCGGTGTTCGATAGCAGTGGCTCTGTGGTTTATTATGAAGGTTCCATTCAGGATATCACTCAGCGAAAACAGGCGCAATCAGCTCTTAGGCTGTTTGTTCACGCTCTTTCTCATGATTTGCGAAACCCTGTTGCAGGAATGTTAATGGTTTTGAAAAATTGGGAAAAAAAATCGGATAAATCTATAGAAATTCCTCGTTCAGTTTTGGAGCGGATGATTAAAGGTAGCGAGCAGCAATTGCGGTTAATCGATTCTTTATTGGAAGTTCATGCTAGCGAATTGCGCGGTTTTGTTTTGCACTGCGATCGGGTAAATTTGAAGCAGCTAATTGAAGATTCTGCTGCCGATTTGGAGCAGTTAATTCATGAGAATCAAGCTAATTTGAAAAATTTAGTCCCCGATGATTTGCCTGCCGTTTATGGCGATTCCACTCAGTTATGGCGGGTTTTTTCTAATTTAATTTCTAACGCTTTAAAACACAATTTTTCAGGGCTAACTGTGACGATTTCCGCTCATGTTATCGATGTAGAAAAAATCACTAAATATCCGAGGGATGTGCCATGGGATACTAAGGAATTTGCCATTAATGATTCCCAAATTTTGACCCTGAATTCCCAATTGTCACTTCTGACTTCTCCCATGAAGATGATTTTATGTATTGTTCAAGATGATGGGGTGGGAATATCGCCGGAGCAGTGCGAACATCTTTTTGAACTTTATGTTAGAGGCTCACGCTCCCGACAATCTGTTGGTTTAGGTTTAGGGCTCTATCTGTGCCGGCAAATTATTGGGGATCACGGCGGGAAAATAGGGGTGATTAGCACTCCGGGTGCTGGGGCCATTTTTTGGTTTACTTTGTCGCTGGCTTAAGACGATCGAGGGAGTTTTTGTTTCCTTCACTACATTTCATTCTGACATTGTACCCACTCCGGTAAATTTTCCAGTATCAACCAAATTTATGCCTTCGGACTATTGCCATTGGTATCGAATAGTGATAAAATGGCTGGCAAGAATATTTTAAATAAAATAATTCTCAACTTCATATTTTCTTTAGAAAAATCATCTATTTTATCTCAAATAACCTGAAAAACCTGTGTATCCACTACCGTGGAGAGAGCTTTAGATTTGGGATTCTAGATTGAGAATTGGGGATTTTTCCCAGAGATGAAAGCGATCGTTGCCACCAATTTGATGCTGTGTCGCCCAATTTTGAAATGCCAGGATTCTACAAATAGATCTAAATTCCCTATCTAAAATCTACACATAGTCTCAGCCAAAGAGGCTGTAAAATAAATGAAAAATCTGTTAACTATGTTTGTGTCGCCAAACTCAGAAAATACAGCCCAAAGTGAAGAAGATAAATATAACGAACGCTCGTTTTCCATATTAACGCGAGCGCTAACTCTTGCTCAAGGTTATTTTTCCTTTGTTTTAGTTCACTGCAACTCCATGACTTTGCGGCAACAAATAGTCGATCGCCTGCAAGCAAATTCTGCCATCAAACCCAGGCAACTGCTATTGCCAAAATCTGCGACAACTCTCTACGCGACAATCATCGCCGAACTGGAAGACGAACAGCCTCCGGCTTTAATGATCCTGGGTATAGAGTCAGTAATAGCGATCGATCGACTACTGGTTTCTACCAACTTATTATGCAGCGAATTCAGCAAAAAAATTTCCTTTCCCCTAGTTTTTTGGGTTACGGATGAAATCCTGCGAAAAATGATTCGCATCGCCCCAGATTTATACAATCGGATGCCGACAGCCATTAGATTTGTATCGAATAGGGCCGAAACAAATAATAAGTAGGTATTTAAAAGAGAAAGAGCGAGTTTTAAGTTGAGTTGGCCGCGGTTGATTCAGTTAAACACTTTTAAACTCTGCTTCCCAAATCGCTACCAATTCCCGCGCCGCCGCGGTTCCCTCTGGGGGAAAATCTGTCAAAAAATCTTTATCACTCCCTAAGTCGTAGGGTCCTTCCTTCAATTCCAGAATCGCAGTATTCTCCGCCAAAGCTACTAGGGTGTGGACAGTACCTTCTGGAAGTTCCACGGCGCGAGTGGGCCCAGCCGCACTGAGTCGGAAAGAATCAATAATTTTACCTTGGTCATTGAAAATAATCATGCCCAATTCTCCCTGAAGCACTACAAAAAACTCAAAACCGTTAACTGCTGGAGGACGCAGGTGTCGGTGAGGGCGGACATAGGTCCCCGGCTGCAAGACGTTGACAAACCGCTGCACCTTTTCTGACAAATCATGGAAATTGTAATTTTGTCGCTGGCGGGGACTGTGACGGGAGTTGGCGGCAACTTCGTCCAACAATTCCTGTGTCAGCAACTTGATGGGAGGGGATTGCACCACAGATATCCTGTATTTAATGGTTTTTCTACAAATCGGCTAGTCTGAGATTAACCTTACCAGCATCTCTTGACCATGAAAATCGCAAATCAGGTGGCGATGGCTTCGACAGTACGTTTGTCAAGTATTTTGAGAACAAGTATTGGGTCGATCGCGCTTGCAACTATTTTAATCAGCAATGGCGCTGTTTCTGCCTCCGAACCGAGATTACCAGCACTGTGGGTTCAGGATACATCACCACAAGTGGAACTGAAAGAAGAAATTCGCGATCGGGTTCAAGAAGAAGTAGACATCGCTTTCGGGCGCACTGCGGTACTCCTAAACGGCATAGTAATTGCCTTAACTTTCTTTCCGACAGCCGCCGGAGTCGCCGCTTGGTTCCTCTGGGCTAAATTGTCCAAGCAGACAACAATTGCTCGCCAAGAAATTGAAAGTCTGCGCTATGATACGATTTCTCAATTAAAACTTTTAATTTCTGATGCTGAAACTATTTTAGGGGAAATTCAACACCAAAGCTTTCAATCAGATGTAGAAACCGACCTCCTCTTACCCGATGCCCAAATTCAAGAATTTGCCCCGGTTAATTACAGTAACTACAAACAGTTATTAACTGCTGGAGATTATGCGAAACAGGGAGATGCTTGTTTCTTTGAAAACCGCTACGAAGATGCGATCGCAGCTTACAACCTTGCCCTACAAATCCAGCCAGATTTAGCAGATACTTGGAATAACCGCGGAGTAGTGCTCACCAGAATGCAGCGATATCCAGAGGCGATCGCCTCCTACGAACAAGCGACTGCAATTCGCCCCAATTATCCAGACGCTTGGAACAACCGAGGAGTGGTGCTGTTGGAATTGCAGCAATACCAAGAGGCGATCGCCTGCTACGAACAAGCCATTCAAGCCAAACCAGACTACGCCGATGCTTGGAACAATCGAGGCGTAGCTTTCTCAAAAATTCAGGAATACGAACAGGCAGTGATTTCTTACAATCAAGCCATACAAATCAAAAATGATTATACTGACGCTTGGAACAATCGGGGCGTAGCACTGTCTAAATTACAAAAATACGAAGCCGCCATTGATTCTTATGATAATGCGGCCAAAATTAGACCAGATTTTTACCGAATTTGGTACAACAAAGCTAGATGTTACGCGCTGCAAGGTCAAACTGAGTTGGCTATTGAAAATTTAAAACGCGCCTTAAATCTGAATCCAAATTTGTGTAAAGAATTGGCTAAAAATGAGGCTGATTTTGAAAATATTCGTGAATATGAGGCATTTAAACATTTGATAACTAACTAATAAGTCGTAAGATTAAACAAACCACGAAGGCGCTAAGGACACGAAGTCAGAGACAGAAGGGATGGAGTTCTTCCTTAGCGCTCTTAGCGTCTTCGCGGTTCGTTTTACAAATACTTCTGCAACAACAGTTTCTTGAATGACTTTTTGAGCATTTTCAGTCTGAGGCATTTAAACATTTGATAACTAACTAATAAGTCGTAAGATTAAACGAACCACGAAGGCGCTAAGGACACGAAGTCAGAGAAAGAAGGGAGGGAGTTCTTCCTTAGCGCTCTTAGCGTCTTCGCGGTTCGTTTTACAAATACTTCTGCAACAACAAACCCATTTTCTCCTTAGTTGCCGCCGGAACTTTATCTAAGGGGGTCAAAATTGCATATTTTAAAGCTGAATGCGACTCGGAAACAGGGGGATTTTCCGTTAGCCTGCGGACAGTTTCTTGAATGACTTTTTGAGCATTTTCGGCATTGCGATGCAAATTGGCGATGACCATTTCTACAGTTACGCTGTCGTGATCGGTATGCCAGCAGTCGTAGTCGGTGACTAAGGCTAAAGTGGCGTAGGCAATTTCCGCTTCTCTGGCTAATTTTGCTTCTGGCAAATTGGTCATCCCGATGACTGTGGCATCCCAACTGCGGTAAAGGTGTGATTCTGCTTTTGTGGAAAATGCGGGGCCTTCCATGCAGACGTAGGTGCCGCCACGGTGCAGGGTGACGTCGGGGAGGTTCAAGGATTCGATCGCCCCTGCTAGCACTTTTGCCAATGCCCCACAAATCGGGTCTCCGAAGGTAATGTGGCCGACAATTCCTTCTCCAAAAAAGGTAGAAACTCGACCTTTGGTGCGATCGATAAACTGATCTGGTACTACCATATCCAAAGGTTTCGCCTCTGCTTTGAGGGAACCAACCGCCGATGCTGAGATTAAATACTCAACTCCCAGACTCTTCATCGCATAAATATTCGCCCGGTACGGCACTTCTGATGGTAAAAAAGTGTGATTGCGGCCGTGTCTTGCCAGAAATGCTACCGGCGTACCGTCCAAGGTGCCAACGATCGCTGCATCCGAAGGCGAGCCAAACGGTGTATCAATTTTTACCTCTTCCACATCCTTGAGGGCATCCATTTTATACAAGCCACTCCCACCGATGATTCCGATCTTTGCTTGAGCCATAATTTTTACCTGTTTTTGAGAGTTTTACTTAGTGATTTTACCGGGCTGTTGTAAATTTAGTGTCAAGAACGCTAAATATTTAATCACGTCATTGTATTGAATACACTACATTGTCACAAACAAGTTGTGATTTACATCACAACCTTTCTTTACTGAATCTTTAAAAATAAAGATACTGATTTCTGTTATGTATTTTTAGGGTGTAAAACAATGACAGTCAGTTCTACAAGTACCACCAAAATCTCTGTGGAAGCGATCGCCCAACGAGTCTTGGCTTTCCGTCAAATTACGGCCCTCGACAGAAGGCTGATCAACTCAGCGGTGATGAACGGACTCGACCAAAAAGACCACAGTCACATCAATCGATTGTGTCAGGCTATACAAAGTGGCTTGGTGTTGGTTGTCGAGTAAATCTGCGGTGTGATTAGACGCAAGCTAAAGATACTTAGTGTTTTAAAAGATACGCTTGAATCTGCTTAAATTGTGCTAGATCGTAATCTATTGCTTTTTTTTTCGCCCCTCAACTCAATTTTTAATTCAGATTATTGAAGGGATATAAACCATTAAAATTCAACAGCCAAAACCCAGTGTAAGTCATGCCCGTATCATCGGGTTGCACCAACAAAAAATGCAATCCTTTACTCAATTGCTTACGCTGTTCATAAATTTTAGCGGCCTGTTTCACCTCCTCATCGGCAAAAGTAGCAACCACAAATCTATCTGCTAATCCAGCTTCCAAAATCAACCCATCGGGAGCTCCAGCCATATAATTTAAACCAACAGGTTTAGCATCCTGAAGCCACCTAGCCAAGCGCATCGACTGTCGCCCGCCGTCAATTATCACTCCGGGTACGGGTACTGTTGAGGCTAAGCCCAAATTCAGCGGTAATAACGATGTTGGCATTTCCAAAATTGGCAGGGGACGCCCTGTAAAAGCCTCTACAATATCGCCGGCGGGTAGGGAAGCAAAACGCCAGCGATCGCCCCACAAGTTTTCTGGTAGAGGTAGGGGTGCTGGTGACTCAAGAGCGATCGGACTGTAACTTTCCCCAGTATAATTCGGCATGATTGGATATTCCTTAGCCCGTGATTGTAGCAGCAATTTCAGGGCCGGGGTGCGCCGAGTTGCTTCTACTTTGATGCCCAAAACTTTGCCCGCAGCCTGAATTAAACTGAGAGATTGAGGTCTAAATACTTGAAGGCGATCGGGTCTTTTTTTAAGTTGAATTTGCTGGTGCAACTGCTGGGCCAGCCAAGTAGAATTAGCTTCCGATTGGCTACAAACAGCGCTAAAGGTAAAATTGCTAGCCGCATCGCAAATCAAGAGTTCCCACAGTGGTTTTCCCGCTTCGTCTCGGAGGGGGCGACGGTAAAAATCGGCTTGCCAAATTTGCATAATTACTTCTAAAATTAATTCAACAGCTTTATTATATTAATCTAAATCTGCAACACTCAAGTCATTTAATTCCGCGAACTAAATACATATCAAGTTCGCCCTTATTTTTAGCAGCAATTTTGCCTCGGTGTTCGCATTCAAAAAAATCTTTGACTAATTCAAATGTAGCGTGAGAGATATTTATATTTCCCGGTACTCCGGAAGATTCCATCCGAGATGCGGTATTAGGACGAATTTTTGTATTGTTCCAGATATTGTCAGCATTGTTGTAATTTTTAATAAAAATTGAATAAAATTACGACTTTTGATAGATGGCAAGGTGTTGGCGATAGTGTATAATTTAATCCCGAATAAGGAATTTAGTTTAATGGCGGGCTGCTAATTTTTAACTGCGGTTTCGCCTTGGATGTGAGCAAACAAGGTTATGATGGGTAGATTGTAAACTTCTATCCTTGTCGTTGCATTTGCTATGAACCCTGCCCTCACTCAATTTGGCACTCAGATGTCCCACCTCACCGGAGTTAGGGCAATTATGAAAGACATTATTGAAACCCTCAGAGCCGGTACCGGGCAGGAGTTTATTAATTTGAGTGCCGGCAATCCAGTGATTTTGCCGGAAGTCGAGCAGTTGTGGCGCGATTGTACTGCGGAACTTTTGGCGAGTGCGGAATATGGCGAGGTGGTTTGTCGCTACGGTTCGAGTCAAGGCTATCAGCCGTTGATTGATGCGGTTCGGGATGATTTTAATCGACGCTACGGACTTAGTTTGACCGATCGCAACATCTTGATCACTCCCGGTAGTCAATCGATCTATTTCTACGCAGCCAATGCCTTCGGTGGCTACACCGCAGCCGCCCCATCCCCCCCTTACCAAGGGGGGGCAAAGACCCCCCCATCCCCCCCTTACCAAGGGGGGGCAAAGACCCCCCCATCCCCCCCTTACCAAGGGGGGGTGAGGGGGGGTAGCCTTAAACATATTGTTTTGCCCTTGAGTCCGGATTATACGGGTTATGGTGGAGTCAGCTTGATTCCCGAAGCCGTAATTGCTTGCAAACCAACTCTGGATATTGATGCGGCCGCTCATCGGTTTAAATATCGCCCGGATTTCAGTCAGTTGTCGATCGATGAAACTTCCGGCTGCGTAATATTTTCTCGTCCCTGCAACCCCACTGGGAATGTTCTCACCGATGACGAAGTGAAGAAAATTGCAGCGATGGCTAGTGTTTTTGATGTGCCAGTTTTCATTGATTCTGCCTACGGGCCTCCGTTCCCAGCTTTGAATTATACTGAGATGACTCCGATTTTTGGTGGCAATATTATCCACTGCATGAGTTTGTCGAAAGCGGGATTACCGGGAGAAAGAATCGGAATTGCGATCGGAGATGAAAATATTATTCAAGTTTTACAATCTTTTCAGACGAATATGTGCATTCACTCGCCGAGATACGGACAGGCGATCGCGGCGCGGGCGATTAATTCTGGAGCTTTGGCTGACATTGGTGTCAATGTCATCCGGCCTTATTATCAAAGTAAATTTGATGTAGTTGAAACAACTCTAGAACAAGCAATGCCGAAAGATTTGCCGTGGTTTTTGCACCGTGGCGAAGGAGCAATTTTTGCGTGGTTGTGGCTGAAAGATTTGCCAATCACAGATTGGGAATTTTATCAACAATTGAAGCAAGTCGGTGTGATTCTCGTGCCGGGGAGTTCTTTCTTCCCTGGTTTGCGGGAAGATTGGCGGCACAAGCAGGAGTGTTTGCGGATTAGCTTAACGGCGACTAATCAGGAGATTGAAACTGCGATGAAACGTTTGGCTAAAATGGTGGAAAAAGTCTATCAGGTTGACCTCTCCCCGGTCTAAAGACACAACGAGCTAATAATTCCGGGATGCGATCGTGTTGACCTAGGCTATATAAAACTCGCGTTTCTCGATCGAATAAATGGCTGGTTCTGTCAGACTGGCTTTTCAGGCGCTTGACGAGACACAAAGGGCGATCGGGTAAGTTTTCATCTTCAGCGAGATAGGTATCGCTGTACTCGGTACTCACCAAATGTTCGGTGATGCGGTAACGCATCCGCATCAGTTTTTCTAACATCGGCTCGCCCGGTTTAGGGGGTTGTCTACCTTGTTTTGATACTCCCCACCGATGAATCGGGGGGATTCTTGATTAAGACCACAAAGGGACTTTCAAAGGCGTTAACAAAGCACCTCTACTGACTTCTTTGAG
>RDXH01000140.1 GCA_004292745.1 Oscillatoriales cyanobacterium
GTTTGGCGTCTTCATTGGTGAAGCCACGGTCATAGGCGATCGCTTTTAACTTGTCAATGCGACGGTGGCTGATGGGGGGTTCAGTCATGGCAAAACCCCTAGCCCGCTACCGTCGCATAGATATTCGTCAAAACACGGAGACATCCAATCGTCACCGCTACCACTAACCCAGTTAATTTGATATTTCCAATGTTGGTGTATTGGATGCCAACAGATGCCGACTATTTCGCCAATTTCCGGCGGTGGCGCATCACTATCCCAGTCCCTGTCGTTATCTTCATAGCTACCGACAGACCAATGACTGGCTACTCTGTCCCCAATACCAAACGACGGCGCGGGATATTTTGCGGGTAACTGAATAGCTGATTGCCGATGAGGCGCAAAACACAACAAAGCAGTCGAGGCGATTTTTGGGAACAACTCGCGACGGGAAAACGTAAACAATTGCGATCGTCCCTTGGGACAATCGGCTGAATGTGGCATTATATTTAGGCTCCAAACGTTCCAACATAACGGTTTGGGGAAGTCGTGACTTGGCTAGCGGTGGTACGCTTGTCAGTCGCGCATCAATCTTCCTTAGTTACTCACGATCGCAGACTTACACTTCCTTGTCAACACAAGGACTGTAAAGTTTTGTTTCAAATTATTCGGCAAGCAACTCCATCACTTCGTCGGGCGTAATGCCGTAAATAGCGGCTAGCAGTTTGATATTTTTCCCGTCACTTCCCAACTGTTTAAGCACTCCAATTGCACTACCCAATGGAATAGCTTCTGTTGTGGACTGAGTTAGTAAATCAATGGTTGTCTGAGTATTGGCTCGTTTTTTATAAGTACCTTCATTCATCTGTGTTGAATGCCCCAAACTCTTAGCTCTTGTCTCCTGAGACATCCCCGCCATTTGACCGTTGAGATTCGCTAAGTGACGTAAAGCGTGGGTTTGGGTAAAGCCTTTGTCCCATCTTCTTAAGATAGTTTGTGCGCGGTCACTGTATAGCCCACTAATCGTCTTTGGATTGTTTGACGATGTTCTAACATCAGGCAACTTGCCTGACTTGATTTCTAAACATTCCATCAAGTCAGGATGAGTAGGAGGGAGCATGGGTATACACAATCTGTAGCCCGTCTTAGTTGTAGTATCTAGTAACGTCTTCTCGCCTACTACGGCAATCATTTGTTTGTTTATCGGTTCATTCAATGCAGGAATAACAACACCATCTTTCGTCTTAAAGGGCTTGTCAATATTCTGAATTGCAAAAACTTCATGAACTCGAAAGCCATACACCAACTGCATTGAGAATACCCACATCCACCGCCTACGTGATTCCAAATGGTATCGTTTGTTATTGGGAACAGCTAAAACCAATTCGCGAAGCTTTAAAAACTCATCAACCGATAAAGTTTGAAGGTCTTCACGAAATTCTGTTTGTGTACCGTCTATCTCTTTGAGCCTGCCCAATAAGTCTGTACTGTCAATAGTCTCAGCAAGCTTTTTCATGGCACCCAAGCAATTTTTAAAGCACTTGGTTCCTTGTTTCTTACCGTTAACTACGGACAGAACATCTGTTAGGTTTACGACCGTATCTTGTGGCAACAGCTTATAGTAGTCACCGTAAACGGCACCCCAAGTACGTTGCTGACTAATACTACTCCTGTCGCGTTGTTGACGGCGTTTAGTGCGTCCATCCCAGTATTCTTTCTCTACTTTTGTTATCGCCTGACCAAACGTTATCAAATCATTTTTGATGACGTTTTTATCCAAAATAACATCATCATACCAGGCTAAAAACCGACTCTCGCTAGAGAAGGACTGTAAACCGCTAGCAACTAGATGAGCTTTCCTCAGAGCATCAGTGATACCTTGCATGGTCAGGTAGCACCCACAAGTTTTGTTGACCCGCTTGTCACCTAACTTGAATTGCAACGTTATGTAACCACCGCTCGCTTTCCTGTCTCTTTTTAGCCCTACGCCCTTGGGGCATTCTTTCTGTGCTTGTTGGAAGTAGTCTAGAATCCGCTCGTAGCCAATAAGGTAGTCTGCGGTGGTACTTGCAGTGACTGGATTTGATTTTTCGCTCATCTTTCGCTCCCTACTCTGATAGTGATGGGTTTGACTGATGGACTAAGCCTACAGCACATCGCTCAGTGTTCGCTCAAATCAAAAACAAGACTTTCAGAGTAGGTGCAAAAAATGCCTATAACGACGGAAATTCGTAATTCAAGAGCGAGGCTTTAATTCGAGTCCTACCGTACCCGTTAACTACAACCTATACACAGCAACTTTTTTAAATTATTCTGTGCCTCCACACGCGGTTTTTAACTAATTTTTGGGTCATCCTCTATCTCTTTGACTATGATTTGACTCAGGACAACCCCCAATCCCAAATTGGTTGACCCCGATCGACCATCCTGGGACAATTTATCTATGGCATTACCATACAAAAGTTTATTTGTCAATAGTTAAATCAACTCAACTGAAGATAGTAGAAACAGGTTGTCGGGCCAGTACCCTTGAGAGGTTATCCTTATTGAGCGGGCTAGTTATTGAAATACTTGGATATGTTCGCACCAACTTTATTTTATATTCCCCCAAATTTAATACTATTAGCGCCAGCCACAGGAATGGAAACAATGATGACATCGGAAAATACGGCAACCATTGCCCTACTATTAGTTGCTTTAGGAATCCTGGGTAGGGGTTTTTATCGCGCCAAACAAGAAGGCAAACTAGGGATTTTGGCTTGGTTACAGTCAGTAGTGCTGATGGCTCCCTGGCTGTTGTTTTTTGGTTTCTTCTCTGCTGGCATTTACCTAAATCTAGTGGCGGTATTGTTGATGCTAGTAGTATCAACCGGATTGTACATTTATCTGGGCAGGGAAGTGCGATCGGCCCAGGGAGATAGAGTGTTACGATCGCGCGCCGATCTTCCCGATACTAGGGAACAAAAGTCGGTCAGCGATGGCAATTGGGCCCCAGAGTCCCAGCCAGACCCCCCCAAACAACCAGTTAAAACTGTAACCTCCTCCCCCAACACTAATCCATTAGAAATCATTCCAGTCCCTGCCGAAGACTTAAAAGCAATTCAAGGTATCTTTGGCATCGATACTTTTTTTCCCACAGAAACAATTCCCTATCAAGACGGGTTGATTTTAAAAGGGAATCTGCGGGGAGATCCAGAACAAGTACACTCGCGGTTGTCGGCAAGTTTACAAGCCAGACTGGGTTCGCGCTACCGACTGTTTTTAGTAGAAAATCAAGACGACAAACCGGTAGTTATCATCCTACCCAGCGACAACGACCCCCAGCCAAGTACCCTATCTCAAAAAATCTTAGCAGTGGTGCTGCTCCTAGCAACAATTGCTACTACATTAGAAACCAGTGGATTGCTCCGGGGTTTTGACTTCTTTAGTTCGCCAGCTAGATATCCAGAAGTTTTACCAATTGCAGCAGGAATTTGGGCGGTTTTAGGCTCTCGTGAAATTGCTCGCCGAGTCGTAGCAAATCGGTATCAGATTAACTTGAGTTGGCCATTTTTTATACCAACTTGGCAAATAGGTTCTTTTGGGGCGATCGATCGTTTTGAGTCCCTACTACCTAACCGCAAAGTGCTATTTGACATCTCCATGGCGGGAGAAGCAGCCGGGGGAATAGTTGCTCTATTGATGCTGGCTGTCGGTTTGCTACTTTCTCACCCCGGCAGTTTGTTTCAAATTCCCGCAGAATTCTTTAAGGGTTCGGTTTTAGTAGGAACTTTGGCAAAAGTGGTTTTGGGTTCCGCTTTGCAGCAGCAGCTTGTGGACGTTCATCCTCTGGTGGTTATCGGTTGGTTGGGCTTGGTGATTACAGCGATTAATTTAATGCCCGCCGGACAGTTGGATGGCGGTAGAATCGTGCAAGCAATCTACGGGCGGAAAACTGCTAATCGCGCGACTTTGGTGACTTTTGGGGTATTAGCGATCGCTTCTTTAGTTAATCCTTTAGCCCTGTATTGGGCGCTGGTGATTCTGATTTTACAGCGGAATTTGGAGCGGCCATCGCTCAACGAGCTAACTGAACCTGACGACGCTCGCGCAGCATTGGGTTTGTTGGCTTTGTTTCTGATGATTGCTATACTTTTGCCGTGGACTCCAGCTTTAGCTGAGCGTTTAGGCATTGGCAACTAGGTCAAGTCGATCTTAAAATCCCAAGACAAGGTAAAAACTGGGCAATTAAACAATCTTGCTGCATAGTTCAAGATTTGATTGTCTAGGAAGATTTGAAGATTGCGAACATGATTCTTAATCAACATCAACCATGAATTACAATCCCCGTACCTTTGGGATCATCCCGATTTTGTAAGGGCTATAGCCCATACGAATATATTTGCAAAACACAGATGCACCCGTACATTTTAAGTCGGGGACTATCTCAACTAATGGAAAATCTCACAATTGGTTTAAACTTAATGTATCGAGTAAAAATCACCGATCTAAGCATCTAGAGTAAAGTTATGGCTAATCAACTTCCTCCTGTATTGGTAACTTTTGATGCAGATGTTTTGATGGCTGGCAGAACCCAAGTGTGGCAAGAATATGCCAAAGTGGGAAGTTGCTATCTCCCGGAAGTAGTATATGACGAAATAGATTATTTGACAGGGAAAGCAGTAGAAAAATCTCAAGAGCAAGTAGCTAGGGAGTTCATGCGCTTTTTTGCAGACAGTGGCTGGATTGTAACTGATGCTCAAGAAACGCACAGATCCCTAGAACCTTCGATTAAAAATCAAAGCACACAAGCAATGCTAGTCGTAGCAACGGCTCAGTGTGTTTACGGTTTAGCTCAGGAACACCCAGACGCACTCGTAGTGTTTGTTTCCAACACCCAGCCTCTACTCAAACGAATAGCTTCTGTAGGAAGTACAAATCTCTGTGGCATTACCGGGGCCATGATGTTAAATTGGGCCAGGAAGGGGGAACGTCCACCCGCGGCAACTCAGCAATTGCAAAGTTTGATGCGAACCCTGGCAGAACGCAAATCTAATCAGCGGAGCCGCAGTAGAATTGACGAAGATAATATCAACCAATCTGGGTCTTCGGCTAGTAAATCAACAGGAACGCGCAGCAATTTTGAAATGAAGTCGGCTAGCAGTTATGTTAAAACGAATAAAACGCCTTTTACTGAAAATCTTACTTCCAGTTCGCGTCCGAGAAAGCCGCCTCGCAGTCTGGAGGAACCGAGAGAAATGGCGCCGGCTGTCTATCGCATGAAACACATTACTGCTCCCAAAAAAAGGGGTGAAAGTTTTATTTCTAACACGATAAATTATTTGGGAGCCTTATTTTTCTTGATGGTAGCGATTGGTATTTTGTGGCGCGTTTTTGATGTTAAAGGTTTTAGAAAGACTTTTGTTCCTGCCCTACCAAAGCCGTTGCAGCAATTTGTGAGGTCGATCGATCCTCGGTAAATGATATCCTGACCGCAGCAAATAGTTAAGCTCCAACGAAATCACCGATAGGAGAGTATTGGTCTGGCCCTATGTCTATGTTTGGTGGCAGGATATCAAGGCTGCTCCCCTAGAGAATTTGAATTAAACTGCTAATAGTATTAGTTTAAAGCCGGTGTTGCTCCTTCTACAGGGCGGACAATGGCGGGTTTATTGATAGCTTGAGGCTGAAATAGTGCTTTGAGTGCTTCGTCCAGATTTTCTGCCATGACAATGCGGTTTTCGTAGGCAACAATGACTCTTACTAAAGTGGGCAAACTATTGCGCTCGGCTTCTAAGTATAGAGGTTCCACGTACAGTAAAGATTGTTCGATGGGAATTACTAATAAATTTCCTTGAATTGCTTTTGAACCTTGGCGATTCCACAGAGATATTTGTTCGGAAATAACTGGCTCTTGGTTGATTAAAGCTTCTATTTGTTCTGGACCATAAACTAATCGCTGTTTGGGAAATTGGTACAGTAGCAATTTTCCGTAATCGCCCTCATCGGAGCGCCCCGCAATCCAAGCAATTAAATTGTTCCTACCGACCGGGGTAAAGGGTAGTAACAAAATAAATTCTTCTGATTTTTCGGTCGGCAGTTTCGTAATTAGATAATAGGGTGCTACTGGTTGCTGTTCGCTGCCGTAAATTTCATTGGGAATTCGCCATAAGTCCTCTCGATTGTAAAATACTTGAGGGTCTTCCATGTGATAGGTTAACAGGCGTTCGGATTGAACGCTCAATAAATCTGCTGGGTATCTGAGATGTTTGCGGAGAGCCGGAGGCATTTTGTCAAGAGGTTTGAAGAGTGCTGGAAAAATAGCCATCCAACTGTTGATTATCGGGTCTGAGGGGTTGGCAACGTAGAAGTCTACAGAGCCGTTGTAGGCATCAATGACTATTTTTACCGAGTTGCGGATATAGTTAAATTCATTTTTTCCGGGATCGGAATAGGGATAACGATCGCTGGTAGTGTAGGCATCGATAATCCAGTAAAGATAGTTGGGGTAATTCTGATTTAGTGAGGGGGAAGACTGGATATTTTTGGCTGTTTTATTGGGTGCTTTTTTTAGCAAATCACTTGCACTAATCTGGGCGTTAACTACTACTAAGTATGGGTCTGAATCGTAGCGCAAAAAAGGAGCGATCGCCCGTACTCTTTTGTTAATGTTTCGGCGGTACAATAACTTAGTTTTTGGTGTGAAGTTGCGGGTGAAAGCTATTTGCCAATTTTTGAGATAATTAGCAAATAACCAGCGTTTCCACAGAGAATCTATGGCAATTCCGCCTTTACCAGTGTATGTATTGTAAACATTGTCTTCACCGCTGGGGTAGTCGAATTCTTTAACTTTGGTAGGTGCAATCACGTCGGTATCGGTGACTTCGCCGTAATAAATGCGGGGATGCCCGATGGGTATACTGGCTCGAAGGCGATCGCTAGTGATGTCTAAAGCTGTCTCCCCCGTCGCTTCAACTCCAATATCTTTGACAAAATAATCTGGTAAACCGCCGGCACCGATAGTATTGACGGGAGAAAGAGTAAAGCCATAACCGTGAGTGTATACCAGGTTTTCGTTAACCCAAGTTTGAGCTTCGGGACTAACTTCTGTGTAGTCTAATTCTCTAGCTGCGAGAATAACTTGTTGGCTGTAGGTATCTTGTTTTTTGGTTTTTTGGTTTTTAACTGTGTAGCGATCGATATCAGCATCTAAGAATTTATAATAAGGTCTAATTTGTTGCAACTGTCGGTTGGTTTGCAGTAGTGGCAGTTTGTCCCACAGGCGGATATTGCTGATAGTAAGCTGATTTTTTTCCAAGTCTGTATAGCTTAATTTACCTTCTGGATCGAAAGTTTTTATTTCTATTTTATTGAGGTCGAATGCTTGTTGAGTAAAGGTAATACTTCTCTCAATATATGGTTTTTCTTTCGCTATTTCATTGGGGTTTACAATTAAAAGCTGTACGATAAATGGGAGTAAATAACTTAACAATAAACAGTTTATAACCAAACTAATTACAAGCAATTTAAAGCGGTTATTTTTAATATTTAATTTACCTATACACCAGAGCATATAAAGTGCGATCGCGATCGCCATAACACTGGCAAATCCATAGGAGGGCAGTCGCACTGTGACATCAGCATAATTAGCCCCGTAAGTAACGTCTCCCCGCGAGTACAGCAATTCGTAACGAGCTAGCCCATAGAGGAAGGCGATGGCTAGCATCAAAAGTGAGCCTAAGCCATACAAGTGTCGCTGCTGCGATCGCGAAAACCTCAAAAATCTTCCTTGACTCAAGCTGTTTGGGGATAGTAAATAGGTGAAAGTGCTAGATACTAAACTATACAAAAGTACAACAGTCAGTGAGAAGGCACACAATTCTAATATGGGCAGAATAAATACATAAAAGCTAATATCTTGATTAAAAATAGGGTCGGTGGTGTTAAAGTTAATGGGGTGGAAATAGAGCAAGACTTTTGTCCAGCGACTGGCGGTAATTATGCCGATCGCCAAACTGAGAAAAATGGCGAGTGCCCGCAGCCAAAAATCCGGCTTAATTGTCATGGCTAACATCAGTCCCAGCAGTAAGCCCAACTGCCACCAATGAGAAAATAACTGCACACAGAGCTGCCCGATGGACTCAAATCCCAAATTAATTGGCCCGGCAGGCACTGCGCTGGCTATACTGAAATCGGCGAGGCTAGCTGCTGCTAACAGCCCGCAATGAATTACCATCAAACCTGCGATCGCGCTTAATCCGAATAACCACAACAGCAACCAGGGAAATGCCTGTTGAGGTTGAGACAAAGATAATTGATAATTCTGCTCCGTTTTTGTGAGACTTACTGAAGCAAATAACGCCCCCAAATTCGGCGACTTGGTTTCCTCAGTCGGATGTTTGAGGCGACGGGCTAAAGCTAAATTCCCCATCAAAAAAACAGCAGAAATAGCAGTGGGAATTACCCCCAGCAACCCTTGAGTTTTCAGCCTCAACAGCAAAACCTGAAGATATCCAACTTCCTGAAACCACAGAATTTCTGCTACCAGGCTGGTAACTAACTCCATCACCAGCCCTAGCCCCGCAATCAGTAGAATTATTTGATAAATCCGCCTGTTCAAAGTCATCATCTTCAACTTCTCGCCACTATCAATATTTGCCGCAGTTCATCGGGGTGAATTTGCGGTTAAAAAGTTCCTTTTTTTATTTTTTCAATAAGTATAGAGTGCAAATTTTCTGTTACTTTCAATAACTGCTCGGCCCTAAAAAATAAGGATTAGCTATTGACTTTGGGGATTTTTTTATGGTATATTTTAGCAAAAATTGCCACCACTCCCATTATCTAATAATAGGTTATCGCTTTGGGAAAGTCAAGCGTTTAAGCTTAAAAAAATGACGTTTTTTTTTAATTTAATGCAAAAAAAATAAGCATGAAAACCAGAGCGAAATAATTCCCAGGCTCTGCCTGGGGATTAGGGCAAAAAATCAACTAGCTATACTGCTGATTGACATCCACATCCAAATTAAACAGTGTTTGCAAAGTCTGCATTGCTTGTCGCCGTGCCTCAATATCTTGCTGAGCGCGTAATTGCACCATTGGATCGTGTAAAATTTTATTCACAATCCCTCTTGTTAAAGATTCAATCACATCTTGATGTTTCTCGGAAAACTCTGAACCTAAACGCGATAAAGCTTTTTCTAACTCTTGTTCCCGAATCAATTCTATCTTATCGCGCAAACAGCTAATAGTCGGAACAGTTTCCAGGCTGCGCCACCAAACATCAAAAGCTGCTACTTCTTGTTCGAGTATGCCCTCAGCTTCCATTGCCATTTTGCGGCGGGTTTCGTGATTTTGAGCTACCACAGCTTTTAAGTCGTCTACATTAAACGACTTGACATTGGTTAGCTCTTTTACATCAGAATCGACGTTGCGGGGGACAGAAATGTCCACTAACATCAAAGGGCGATCGGGTGCTAAGACAGTTGCTAATTTAGCTTTATTTAAGAGTGGATCGGTAGCAGCGGTGCTGGTAAAAACCAAGTCGGAACTAGCAATTACCGACATCATTTCTGAAAGCTGATATAAATGTAATGGGGCATCTTTAAACAGGCTGGCTAATTCTTCTGCACCACGGAGCGATCGATTGACGATCGCAATATGGCTAGCTCCTTTGGAAAGCAAATGCTGCACCAAAAGTCGGGACATTTTACCAGCACCGATAATCGCAATCCGGCTGGTTGCTAAATGCTGACCTTTGAGTTGAGCCAGTTCCGCCGCCGCCGAAGAAATAGAAACCGCACCGGTACCAATACTGGTTTCTGTGCGAACACGTTTCCCTGCTGTCATGGCTTGCTTGAGCAAGCGCTCCAAAATTCGACCTACACCTTTATACTGCTGAGCGAGTTTGTGAGTTTGTTTCACCTGAGCCAAAATTTGCCCTTCTCCGAGAACCAAACTGTCAAGGCCAGAAGCAACTCGCATCAGGTGCATGACGGCATCTTCGTGCAGTAAGATGAACAGGTGAGGTCGCAGAGACTGTAAAGGAACTTTACTACATTCTGAAAGAAATTGAGTAACTTCCCGCACACCAGGTTCCGACTCGGTGGTAACAATATAAATTTCTAAGCGGTTGCAAGTGCTGAGAATAGCAACCTCTTGAATATGTGGGTAGCTACGTAATTGGGCTATAGCCCCTTCAATCTTCTGTTCTGGAATGCTCAGTTTTTCGCGAACTTCAACCGGCGCTGTTTTGTGGCTAAGACCTACAACTGCAATATTCATATCTGTGGTTTGTCACTATTTATTTTTTACTTGTCAACAGTCACATCTCATTAGTGTTTAGTTTATCCCTAATTGCTAATAACCGGTGACTGTCAACAGTCAACTGTCAACAAGCCAACAGCATACTGTTGGCTATTAACACTCAAAAGTTAACAGCCAACAGTCCACAGGCAAAAGCCAACAGTTAACTGTTAACTGTTAATTAATGACTAATTTAATTGCAGAGATTTCGGCTGGTCAAACATATGGATTGTATCCACAAACCGAGCAGTCTTGGACTGAGAAGAAATTACCAAACTTTCAGTACGAGCGCCGCCACCAAAGAAGCGAACTCCATCCATCAGCGTTCCGGGAGTAATTCCGCAAGCTGCAAACAGAACTGTTTCCCCCGATGCCAATTCTTCAGCATTGTAAATCTTGTCTGGGTCTGTGATGCCCATTTCTTTAAGTCGAGCGATATTGCTCTCTTTACTTTCACCGATCAAACCAGTTTTGACAACAGCCGGATCGTAAATCAACTGCCCTTGGAAGTGACCGCCCAAACAGCGCATAGCTGCTGCTGAAATCACACCTTCCGGTGCTGCACCAATACCCATAAGTGCGTGGATATTAGAGCCAGAAAACGCGCAAGAAATTGCTGCTGAGACGTCGCCGTCGCTGATCAGTCGAACTCTTGCACCCGCTTGCCGAATTTCATTAATTAAATCTTTGTGCCGGGGGCGGTCCATCACCACTACCACCAAATCCTCAACACTGCGGCCGAGACAATCAGAGATAATTTTGAGGTTTTGGGTTGGTGTCTTACGAATATCTACATGATTTTTGGCAGCCGCAGGAGCAGCCAATTTGTTCATGTAGAAATCGGGAGCAGCAAACAAACCACCTTTTTCGGAGATTGCTAAAACTGCCATGGAACCGTTTTGACCGTAAGCCACTAGGTTAGTACCTTCGCAGGGGTCAACAGCGATGTCAATTTCGATCAATTCATCTATGTTGCAGACATCTTGGGCATCTTCGCGAGTACAAATACCCACTTGTTCCCCGATATAAAGCATGGGTGCGTCGTCGCGTTCCCCTTCACCGATCACGATGCGGCCGCGCATATGAATTTTGTTCATGCGCTCCCGCATGGCTTCTACAGCCACTCTGTCGGCTTCATCTTTCTCGCCTTTGCCCATCAATCGAGCTGAGGCGATGGCTGCCTGCTCAACTACTTCGATAATCTCTAAACCGATTGCATTGTCCACGAACTATATCCTCCCAACTGAGTCCTGCGTGCCTTGTGCTTTTTTTGCACTCCCAGCAATCAAGTTTATCAGAGGCGGGGATCTGTGCGAACCTAAGTCCTGAGTTAGTTTGTGTTAACTTTTGCTTCTTACGGACCCGACAGTGGGAAATTGATCCACAGGAGAGTGGGAGAGAGTGGAAAAACCTGAGCCATCTGGGGCGATCGGATTGACCGAAAATTTGGGTGCAAGCCCCGTCCTTTTAGGACGGCTTTAATTAGACTTCTTGAAAAAGCGTTTCAACGTTTGCTCATGGTTGTGGTAGAATC
>RDXH01000141.1 GCA_004292745.1 Oscillatoriales cyanobacterium
CAACCACTTCTGTTTGAGAGCAACTGAAAAAGTATCAAAAAAAGCCATAACCTCTTTATCCTCATCCTGATCGCTAGACCTATTAAACCATCATCAGGTTTAGCTCATCTTCCTCTTTCTTGACCACAGGTTGAACTGGATTTAGATAAAAATCTGACAGCAAGGAGAATAATTCGCGATCTGGCGTGTCATTGGGCACTACTCCTTCAGGTCTTGCCAAGATTTGATCGGCGATGTTGAGGTAGTAGTCGCAGACGTAATTGAGGGATGGATCGTGCTCGGCCATTTCAAACAATGTTTTGCCTTTGACACGAGAAACGCGAATGTCTTCAATTAGGGGCAACACTTCCAGCACTGGCATGGGTACTGAGTCTATGTACTTGTCAATCAAGTCACGCTTGGAGGTGCGGTTGCCAATTAAACCAGCGAGTCGCAGGGGGTGAGTGCGGGCTTTTTCGCGGACTGAGGCGGCGATGCGGTTGGCGGCAAATAGGGCATCGAATCCGTTGTCGGTAACAATCATGCAGTAGTCAGCGTAGTTCAATGGGGCGGCAAAACCACCACACACGACGTCGCCTAGTACGTCAAACAGGATGATGTCGTATTCGTCAAAGGCATTGAGTTCTTTGAGCAGTTTGACGGTTTCGCCCACGACGTAGCCGCCACAACCAGCTCCTGCGGGGGGGCCGCCTGCTTCTACGCAGTCAACGCCGCCGTAGCCTTTGTAGATGACATCTTCAGGCCAAACGTCTTCGTAGTGGTAGTCCTTTTCCTGAAGGGTGTCAATAATTGTTGGGATCAGGAAGCCGGTCAGCGTAAATGTGCTGTCATGCTTTGGATCGCAACCGATTTGCAAAACTTTTTTGCCGCGTTTGGCTAAGGCAACGGAGATGTTGCAGCTTGTTGTTGATTTGCCAATTCCACCTTTTCCGTAAACTGCGAGTTTCACTCTTTTTTCTCCTATAGGTTTCTCTGAAAACGATCGGGCTCTGGGGTTTCACGCTTTCATGTTGCGATCGCCCGGTGCGGCCATACCCAACTCCTAGGCCTTTACTCTTTGAAAGCATTATTAGCTAACTTGCTGGGAAAAGAAAGGGGGTACAAAAATGAAAACGCTAGTAAATTACTTTATTTTGCATCTTTGGGAATCTTAGCTTCTTTTTCAATTTCACACTCTATTTTTAGGTTTTTTTTACATTTCAAATCAATTTTATAGTATTACTTTTTAATAAAAAGGTACAAAAATAAAACAAAAGTTTACTTCTGAAACAATCTGGAGTTTGTGCTTGGAGTCTAGGATGTAGGCAGTTGGGGAGTTTTGTGGGAAATTACTCTGAGGAAACAGGCGCTGACGGATGGGGCGAACTCGGAGTGAGTTCGACTAATTGGCTCTGCCGAGGTCAAAGTCGAGTTAGCAGAAAGGGATTGCAGGTGATTTTGATGGGCTTTCTAGTATTTTGTAAAATATTGTTAATTTTTAGGAATGGTTGACTATTGACTGGGGAATGGAGAATGGGGCAACTCCCCCCAGCCCGGCCCCCAAGGGGAATGGGGAATAGGAAATGGGGTATTGGCCAAACAGGGGATTGGAATTAACGCAAAGAACCAATAACCAATAACCAATGACTAATGACTACTGACGATCGGAATTTCGATCGCAAACTCAGTACCTACTCCAGTTTCAGAAACGCATTCCAGCCGCCCCCCGTGTTGTTCCACAATTAAATGGTAAGAAATAGACAATCCCAACCCCGTACCCTTACCCACAGGTTTTGTCGTAAAAAATGGGTCAAATAATTTAGAGCGAATACGATCGGGTATGCCGCCACCATTGTCGGAAATTCGGATCGCCACAAAACCCTTGTCAATCACTTCCGTGCGAATAGTAATAGCGGGAAGACTCAAGGGAGAACTAACACTTGGCTGGGGTGGATTTGTGCTATTTCCCATGAACCATTTACCCTTCTTGATTTCTTCATCCACAGCATCTATAGCATTGCTGATAATATTCATTAACACTTGATTTATCTGACCTCCACAGCACTCGACGCGGGGCAAATCGCCGTATTCTTTAATGATTTGAATAGCTGGATGTCCGCCTTGAGCTTTGAGTCGGTGCTGCAAAATCAGCAAAGTGCTGTCAATGCCTTCGTGAATGTCCACTAGCTTGATGTTAGCTTGATCCGATCGCGAAAAATTACGCATTGACAAAACTATTTGGCGGATGCGATCGGTTCCTACCTGCATGGAAGACAGAATTTTAGATAAGTCTTCTACTAAAAAATCGACTTCAATATCTGCTGCTGCTTCTCTAATTTCCGACACTGGTTCCGGGTAGTGATGCTGGTAAAGTTCCAAGAGTTGAATTAATTCTTTGACGTAATGACTGGTGTGGGAAAGATTGCCATAGATAAAATTAACTGGATTATTAATTTCATGGGCGATACCAGCAATCATTTGTCCCAAAGAAGACATTTTTTCGGTTTGGACAAGTTGACTTTGAGTTTGCTGTAACTTCCGCACAGTTTTCTCTAATTCCTGGGCTTGGATCTTCAAGGAATTTTGCTTGCGTCGCAGCACTTCTTCAACTCGCTGACGTTTAATAATATCTCGTCTCAACAATTCATTAGATTCTAAAAGTTGAGCAGTGCGTTCTTCAACTTGTTGTTTCAAGTCGTCATGAGCTTGACGTAGAGCTTCTTCTGCCCGTTGTCGCTCTAAAATTTCTTGCTGCAATTGCTGATTTGCCAGTTGGAGTTGGGAGGCTCTATCATCCACTGCTTGTTGCAAAATCTCGATGGTGCCGTACATTTCAGATGGATGAAAAACGGGCGGCAAACTTGACTGAGACACCACGCCCAAAAGCTCTCCCTGAGTGCCAATTACTACCAAGCGACGGACACAATGCCGCTGCATTTCCTGGTGAGCTTTCCACAGAGAATCGGTGGGAGATACACAAAATAGGGGGGAACTCATGGCATCAGCCACGCAGATTTGGGAAAAATTTAATTCGAGGGCGTGAAATTGCACGATGTCGCGCTCTGTGACTATACCTACAGGTATTAATAGTGGGGAATTGTTGGTGAGAAAGGGACTATTTTCCGTTGGTGCGATCGCGGGTTGTGGATGGTCAATTGGGGTGTCAACGATCGCGATGTAATTGACTTGATGCTTGACCATGAGCTGCGCTAAATCGAGGGCTGAGGCAGTTTTTGGCGCATAAATGACTTCTTTGGTCATCACATCTGCTACACAGCGTAAATTGCTCTGTAGGTTAACTGGTTGCAGAGCTTCGTAAATTGCTTCGCGGGTGATGATTCCCAAAAGTCGATCGTCGGCGTCCACTACGGGTAAATGCCGGATCTGGTGTTGTCGCAACAGGAAGATGGCGGTGAAAATATCGCTAGAATCGGATTGTTTGAGAGTAATGGGCGATGAAGTCATCACCTCAGCAATCGTCAGACCGATCGAACAAGCGGATGCCGTGGTTAACTTGATGATATCCCGCTCGGTGAAAATACCTATGAGTCGGGATTCTTTGACTACTAACACGCAACTGCGTTTGGTAGAGTTGGAAACTGGGTGTGGTCGATCGCCCGAAATGTGACAGGATATCCGCATCGGGTTCATCAGAGACAATACCTTGGCGATCGGAGTTTCTGGAGTAACTATCAAAGGATGGCGATCGATAGCGCTATCTAAAGGTGACGAGTAGAGGGGGCGAGTTTTCTGTCTGGTGGTTTGTGAACAGGATTTAATTGGCGATGACTGTGGGTCAAAATTTCGGAAATGCTGCAATTTTTGTTCCTGGAGCATAGTTTTTTATTAATCTTTCTTAATGAATTGTTACAATTTTGAAAATTTTTCTGGTCAGACGGAAGCATTAAGTACAGAACTTATGTAAAAGCTAGGAAAAAAAGGGTTTTTGAGTGAAGCCTTGGGCTTAAATCACACCATTTTTGTTCAGAAACCCAGTTTCTGAATCCTTCCTGAAGTAGTAGATGAAAGATGTTCGATCGCCTTAAATCTCATTTTTGGGCAAACCTCTTGTTTAATTTTTAATTGTTATGTCGTGGACTTCCTTAAGTAACCGGATTCATCATTTGCCCCTGATTCTAGCAGGTCCAATTTTACGTCGGACAGAAAGCCAGGCTGTGACTGTTTGGCTAGCTCTGAAAGCACCTCGCCAAGTCGAACTCCAGGTTTACTCAACGGAGGGCGGAACTGGCGAAAAGATCGATCGACCTTTGCTCCAAGGTACTGCTTCTACCGTACCACTAGGCCAATACCTGCACGTAGTGGCCGTGACTGCCAAGCCGATCGACAGCAATTGCTTGACATCTGGGCAAATATATGCTTATAATATCGAGTTTGCTGGTTGCGAGTCGTCGGCAGTTCCAGGAGTGGAAAATGAGACAGAAAATCTCCTTTCTTGTCTGTGGCCTACCGCCGAGGATTTGTCGTATTTGGGACTGGGGACGATCGGTTATTTCGATCACCAGTTGCCGACTTTTGCCCTACCACCGCAGGATTTAAACTATTTGCGGATTGTTCACGGTTCTTGTCGCAAGCCCCACGGAGGCGGACGAGATGCACTGCCAATCTTGGATAGTTCGATCGAACAGTTCGCAGGAATGGCAAATTCCAGACCTCACCAACTGTTTTTAACGGGTGACCAAATTTACGGGGACGATGTTGCCGATCCGATGTTGTGGGCTTTAACCGATGCTGGTGATGCACTATTGGGCTGGAAAGAGAATTTGCCCCTGACGAATGTTCAAATTCAAGATAATTTGTGTACCAGTATACCTAAAAATCGGGAAAAAAGAAATAAGATTCGCGATCGAGTAACAGTTTCTACGGATTCCCAATTTCAGCAACAGCGAGAAGTTGAGTATAAATACAAACAACCAGTTGATTTGAAACCGGGAACTCGCACCGATATTGCTAGAGATTTTGGTGGCTTTACAGCAATGTTGGTGAATAAACCAGACAATGCGAAAAATCATTTGTTTGGTTTGGGCGAATATTGTGCGATGTATTTGTTAGTTTGGTCCCCTGTGCTTTGGTGCAAGCGTTTTCCGAAAGGTCAGGATATTTGCGATAATGCCAAGCAGGCAAAAGTCTGGGACCGAGAAGCTTTTGAACTGGAAAGTTTTGCTGGCAATCTGTGGAGAGTCAGGAGGGCGATCGCCAATATTCCTACTTATACCATTTGTGACGACCATGATGTTAGCGATGACTGGTATTTGAATCGAGAATGGTGTCACCGGGTGCTGGGTAAACCCTTGGGGCGACGGGTGGTGCAGAATGCTTTGCTGGCTTATGCTGTGTTTCAGGGTTGGGGAAATACGCCACAACAGTTCGATGCAGGAAAAGTGGGAGAGAAATTATTAACAACTGCTGCAAAATGGTCGGATTCTGCTGGGAGTGATGATTTAGCTTGGGAAAAAGTGGGTAAGTATTTGGGGATTCCGGCTGTTGATATTGAGACTAATTTGCCGAAGTTTAAATTAGATGAAGATGTTTTAATTTTGGATCGGGATGATGAGGCGTTGGAGTGGCATTTTACGATTAGAAGTTTTAAGCATGAGGTGATTGTGCTGGATACGCGGACTTGGCGGGGCTATCCGACGGAAAGTGCGATCGATCCGCCAATGCTTTTGACTCATAAAGGTTTTGAGGAGCAAATTCAGCAGCCTTTGAAAGAAACTGAATTGTTGAATAAAACTGGAGAGTTTGAGATTGAGGCAACTTTGGTTGTTTTACCTACAAATTTGGTGGGTTTGTGGATTATTGATGCGGTGCAAAAGTGGGATGTGGAGCACGGGAAGGTTTTTAATAGTGATGCGGGGGATGCTTGGAATTTTCATGAGTTGGCTTTTGTGAAGTTGTTGGCGGAGTTTTTTAAGCGGCGCGGGAGGGTGATTGTGTTGACGGGGGATATTCATTATGCTGCTGCTGTGCGATTGAGTTATTGGTCGGATTGTCATTTTGGGGATTGTAGATCGAATATATCGAATATTGAGTCTTTGTCAAGGGTGGATGTGGATTTGGAAACCGCAAAGGCGCAGAGAACGCAGAGGGAGGAGAAGGAGGATGTTTTGGGTTTGGATGGGGGGAAGGATAGAGCGAGTTTTCAATATTCTGTGTTGGCACAGTTGACTGCTAGTGCTTTGATTAATGAGGAGTGGAAAACTCATTTGATTCATACTAAGATTAAGTCATTGTTTCCTGAGCCGAGTCACGAGTGTTTGGGATGGAATGAGCCGCTGGAATTGGTGAAGATTTCGAGGATTAACAGAAAGAAGTCTGTGGCTGCGGCGGTGAGAAATAGACAATCTTTGCCTGATTGGGGTTATCGGATTGATTGGATGAAACGACAAAAGGCTCGTGTGTTTTTGCAGCCTGAAAGTGGGATTGTGTCAAGTAGATTTGGTCAGAATCAGCAGTTGTCTTTGGTGCAGAGATTGTGGCAGATTGTGTCGCTGTTGTGGCGCAATCGCTGGCTGCAAGAGGGTGATGAGATTGTAGGATATAGCAATATTGCGATCGTTAGTTTTCAGTGGCCCGCTGATGGTGATGGGGAGAAGGCGGTGATCCAAAATGTTTATTGGCGGCCTGTTTGGGCACCGGATAGTGTGGTTTATAGTCAATATTTTGTGTCCCTAGAAACAAATCAGGATGATTAGAAAGCAGGTGGTTGAAACCGCGTCTACACAGTGATAGTTATAGGGGATTATTCGTTAGATCAAATCCGTTGACATCGGAATTATTATTTCTCTCTTCTCTTTCTCTGTGTCCTCTGTGTTCTAGTCAGGTTAAATCATTCCGATACAACCGGGATTGATATTATAGGGAAATATCAAGAAAAGCATCAAAAGTTGCCCGATCGCACATAGCAACTTGAGCACCCATTTTAGTCACGCACAAAGCGCCCGCAGCCGCCCCCCACACCACCGCCTCAGAGAAGGACAAACCAGCATCTAAGGCGGCCGCCAAACCGCCGTTAAAAGCATCACCAGCAGCCACAGTATCGATCGCCTCCACCGCAAAAGCCGGGACAAACAAAGTCCGATCGGCAGTCACAGCAACCACACCGCGATCGCCCAATTTGACGATCGCATTCTTCACACCCCGCTCCTGCAATTTTTTGGCGGCTTTAATCGCAGTTTCTGTATCATGCACCGCAAAACCGACTAATTGACTAGCCTCTACTTCATTGGGGGCGATCGTATCAATTAGGGGATAAAGGTCTAGTGGCAAATCGGAACGAGCCGGAGCCGGATCTAGAATCACTCGCACCCCCGCTTCACAAGCAATCAAAGCAGCCCTGTGGACAACTTCCAGGGGAATTTCTAACTGCAACAACAAGCTTGTAGCACCGGGTAACAGTTTTTGGAGACGTTCGATATCGGCATCACCAAGATGATTATTCGCGCCCGGAATCACAATAATATTATTTTGCCCGCCATCGTCTACGGCGATAATTGCTACACCTGAATGAGAGTTTTTATCGATCGATATATTGTCTGTATTTAAACCATAAGATTGTAAATTAGTCAACAATTCTTCCCCAAAATTATCATTACCGACGCGCCCAATCATGTGAGTAGAAACGCCAAGACGGGCGGCTGCAACCGCTTGATTGGCTCCTTTGCCACCGCCTGCTGTCAAGAAATTGCTACCAATAATAGTTTCCCCTGGTACTGGCAACCGAGGGGTTTTAGCCACCAGGTCGAGATTGATACTTCCAAATACGATGATGCTCATAGGGGATGGGGGATGGGGGATAGTTCAGGGGGCGATCGGGCATGGGGACGAACAACTAACTAATAACTAATAACAAATTAACTAATAACTAATAACTAATAACAAATAACAAATAACGTGCTACAACAGGTATGATCTACATCGGTCAATTCAATGGCTGCACTCACTCTCGATCGCAATCCCTGTGTCCTGCTGGTGGAAACCGACGAAGTTCTCGCCGGACACTTGAGTCTGGACTTGAAATCCTCTGGCTACGAACCGATAGTGGCTTCTAACATCGCCACGGGGAAACTTTTAGCCCAGGAATTGCACCCAGCTTTGATTGTGATTGACAGGATGTTAGGCCCTGAGTCGGGACTATCCCTATGTTCTCACATCAGGAGTGGGGGGAGTCGAGTGCCGGTGTTGCTGTTGATCGGGCGTGATACAGTGGACGATCGGGTGGCTTGTCTGGAAGCTGGCGCTGATGATTATTTTCTTAAACCTTACCGCACTGAGGAGTTTTTGCAGTTGGTGCGGTTGTATTTGCAGCCGGATACTACCAGCAACAACCAATTGAGGTTTGGCGATTTAGTCTTGGATTTGGCTAGTCGGCGCGCCCTACGCAACGATCGCGCGATCGACCTGACTATGAAGGAATATGAACTGTTAAAGTATTTGATGGAACATCCCCGCGAGGTGTTGACTCGCGAACAAATTCTAGAAAATGTTTGGGGTTACGATTTTCTGGGTGAATCCAACGTAATTGAGGTTTATATTCGCTATTTGCGGCTCAAGATTGAAGATGAGGGTGAAAAGCGGTTGATTCAGACGGTACGTGGTGTTGGCTATGTGATGCGGGAATCTTGAACAAGTCTGAGGGAAGCACAATTGCAGGTAGTGGAAAGTAGAAAAACCGGGTTTATTTTGCCAAACCCGGTGTGGGCTATCTACCAGCCTTAAAAATGCTTGACAATTTCTTCTAGGGCCGATCGCAACTTGGGATATTCATACTGAAAACCACTAACTAAAGTGCGTTTCGGCAACACTTGTTGGCCTTCCAAAACAACTTTTGCCCCATCTCCCAACAGCAATTCTAAAGCAAAACTTGGGACCGGCAACCAAGAAGGTCGCTGCAAAACTTCTCCTAAAGTTTCGCACAATTCATTCATCCGCACTGGATGAGGTGCTGTCGCATTCAACACACCTTCAACTTGGGGATTTTGCAAAGCGTACAAAATTAAATTCACCACATCATCCCGGTGAATCCAAGAAAACCACTGTTTTCCAGTGCCAATGGGCCCGCCAGCAAATAATCTAAAAGCAGGTAGCATTTTTGCCAGAGCACCTCCCATTCCCAAGACGATTCCCAGGCGCAAAATTACTAAGCGGGTTCCGGTATTTTTCACTTTTTCGGCTGCACTTTCCCACTCTTTGCAAACCTCCGCTAAAAAATCATCTCCCCCAGGGCTATTTTCCTCAAACTCAGCGGTTTCGCTAGTGCCGTAATAGCCGATCGCCGATGCACTCACGAACACAGATGGTTTAGGATTAGCATTGGCGATCGCCTCGACCAATTTTGCCGTTGTTAATTTACGACTATCAAGAATTGCTTGTTGGCGCGCCGCCGTCCACCGTTCCTCAGCAATCGGAACTCCCGCTAAATTTACCACACCATCGCAGCCCCCGATCGAATGCTGCCAATCACCAGACTCGGCCGGAGAGTAACCGACAATTTCCAAATTCGGATAAGCTGAAGCGGGAAAAATTCGCCGAGCTCGCTCCGAGTCGCGGGCTAAAACCATTACGCTATGTCCTTCCGAATGTAGCCTTTCTACCAAACGGCTACCTACAAATCCTGTTGCTCCCGCGATCGCTACTTTCATCTTTTACCCGCAATTCACATTTTTAGTATTTTAGACCATCGTCCAAACAGTCTTAGATTATACAAAACTAGAGAACCAGGTCGATCGCCTCACCACAAGCCAAAGCTTGTTTTTTCGCTAAACTGATAATGAATGCAAGGATCGCAAACAATGCCTGGAAAACAACCAAAGCTTCTAATTGCTGCCACCATCATCGCAGCAGGTAGCGCCGCGGTCTACTTTTACTTCAAGGGTTTGACTGAACAAGTATCCAACCCTGTAGAAAGTGCCAAAGTGGTACCGGAAAAAGCAATCATGGCCGCGTTCATCTCCCCCAATCCCCAAGCGCTGTCACAGTTGGAGCGATTTGGCACCCCAGGGGCTCAAAAATTAATCAGCCAGGGTTTGAAGACTTTTCAAGAACAAAGCTTAGCAGGCACTGATATTGACTATGACAAGGACTTAAAGCCTTGGCTGGGCGGCGTGATGGTGGCTTTACTCCCCCCTGATGGCGAGGCGAAGACTGAGCCTCCCAAACTGCTGCTAGTTGTCAGTGTCAAAAATAAAATAAGTGCTTGGAATTTTGCCAATAAATTAAAATCTCAGCAAGGTGCAAAAACTCAGGAAAGCGAATATCAAGGGGTAAAAATTTCTGAGATTACAGAACCAACAGGAAAGGGCTACAGCGTGGCTTTGCTTGACGATAAATTAGTTATAGCTCCGTTGAAAAAGCCTGTACAATTGGCGATCGATACTTTTAAAGGACAGCCTTCCCTCGCCACTAAGCAGAGTGCAACTAAGTTTTTGTCTGACAGTGCAGGGGTAGAAAATCCGATCGCCACTGTTTATATTGCTGACTACCAGGCTGCAATGCAGCAATTTCAAGCTAATTTGCCTCCCGATGTTAAGTTACCTTCCACAATTTTTTCCCAGTTCCAGCAAGTCAAGTCAATGGTTGCAGGAATTGGGGTGGACAGTGCGGGATTGAGGGTAAAAACTATTGCTCAGTTAGACCCCAATTTTCCTGGGCAAAAGCCCCAAGTTGCCTCGAAATTGTTACCGAGATTTCCTGGTGAAACTATCGCTGTAGTTGGCGGCCAGGACATCGCTAAAATCTGGTCTCAAGCTACCGCAGATGCCAAAGATATCCCCGAAGTTGACCGGGGAATTCAGCAAGTGAGGGATAGTTTTAAGCGGTTGAATTTGGATGCGGATCGAGATGTTTTTGGGTGGATGAATGGGGAATTTGCGCTCGGGGCGATCGGTTCCAATCAAGGCATTTTGTCTCAGTTGGGGATGGGGGCTGTGATGATTTTTGAAACGAGCGATCGCCCCGCAGCCGAAACCCTGCTCACCAAATTAGATGCGATCGCCAAAAGCAATCCCAGTGTCAGCGTCGCCTCCAGACAAGTTCAGGGTAAGGAGGTGACGGAATGGAAAATACCTCAGCAAGGAACTTTATTCGGGCACGGCTGGGTGAATCAAAATACCATGTTTGTCGCTTTCGGCGGGCCTTTAGTTGAGGCGATCGCCTCACCACCGCCACAGCCTTTAAGCACGAGTCCGAGTTTTCAGGCGATCTCGACTTCTGTGTCCCCTGGCGATCGGGGTTACTTTTATTTGGACATGGACAAAACCATGTCCTGGGCTAACCAATATTTGCTCAAAGCAGCACCAACTTTAGTTTCACCACCCACCGCCGAAGTGCTGAATTCTCTGCGAGGAGTTAGCGTTGTCACCAGCGCCCCAGAACCGTCCATTACTCAATTGGAAATGCTGTTTTCTTTCAAATCTAATTAGCACTTTTAACCTGATTCCTGGGCGAAACCTCCATTTTTCAATTACACAGATGTTCATTTTTGTCAACCCTCTGTTAAGCAAGATGATTATGGGCAGTCACAAACACAACTCTAGACACAAATCTGCCAAGTCAAAAATTAAGTTGATTTTTGGCTAAGTTTGCCAAAAATTGCGTCTAAATGACCGCAGACACCTAAAATAAACTTTGTAGTTTGTTCAAGGGTGTGCAATCTGACTGCTTTCCAACAAAATTAATGCAACTTTCATGGTGCTAAAAATTCTCCTGCTGCCCCTAGGGTTTCAAT
>RDXH01000142.1 GCA_004292745.1 Oscillatoriales cyanobacterium
AGCGATCTAACGGCAGTTGGCCGAGCGGTTTAGGCAGCGAACTCAGTGCGACTTGATGCCTATCGAGCATGATGGTGCAATTCCATCCCCCATATTCGTCTGGGGACTCCATATCTCGGTTCTGGGAACTAGCAACGCCCAGGATTTATAAGCTAGAGGTAAAACCCATTTACTAAGTGAATCCACACAGAGTAATTAGGGGAGGGAGACGACAAGGTGAACGAAAGTGAACCTGCATTACCAACTCCAGTCAGACGCACCAGCGAAAATGGAATGACACGCTGGGTTCAAAAGGACACATGGGCAGGAAACTAGGTCTTGAGTACCCTAGAGACGATCCAATAAATCCCATCTGGAGAAAGCAGGCACCTAAATCGTCATATATGCTCGATAAGGATAAGAGGGAAACATCTAAGATATAAGCCCTTAACGGGGATTACCTGCTAGGTAAATCAAAGATGTGAAGGATTCAATCTCAAGCAAAAGCCCTCATGTAATGTGCGGGATACGCCAAAAGATTGAACGTTAGAAAGATGTAAATCACGTAGGTCGGCTATGTCCAAGGCTCTAGAAGCGGAATGGTCATCTATTGAATGGAGTGAAATCCAGACAAGGGTGATAAAGCTACAGACGAAGATTTACGAAGCATCCAAGAGTGGAAATAAACCACTCGTGGTCAAACTCCAAAAAACCTTAATTTCTTCGTTTAGCGCAAGACTGGTAGCAGTTCGTCGTGTAACACAAGAAAACAAAGGGAAACGCACGGCTGGAATTGACGGAATTAAATCTCTGACTCCTCAACAAAGGGTAATACTAGCCGAACAGTTACGACTAGACGGTAAAAGCTCCCCTTTAAGAAGAGTTGAAATTCCAAAACCGGGCAAGAAGGAGAAACGTCCTCTAGGCATTCCCACGATAGAAGACAGAGCGAAACAAGCATTAGCAAAGTTAGCCCTAGAGCCTGAATGGGAGGCACTATTTGAACCGAATTCTTACGGATTTCGACCAGGTAGAAGTTGTCATGATGCAATAGAGGCAATCGAATTAAGCATCCGAAAAAAGCCCAAGTATCTAATAGATGCAGACTTAAAAGGATGTTTCGATAATATTGACCACGAGGCTCTGATACAAAAACTGAAAACTTTTCCAGACATGGAAACGCAGATAAGAGCTTGGCTCAAATCAGGCGTCCTAGTAGGTGATATTTTTCATAAAACAGTATCAGGAACCCCACAAGGCGGCGTCATATCCCCACTATTAGCAAACATTGCCCTACACGGCTTTGAAAACTATATCTCCTCCGAATTTCCCACAAGGAAGACAAGAATAGGTCAACCTAAAGGAAAAATGAAGGAATATTGTGAAGCGAGAGTAATAAGATATGCCGACGACTTCGTAATAATCCACGAAGAGGAAGAAGTAATCAAGGCGGCTCTTGAAAAGACCAAACAATGGATGGCAAACATAGGACTTTCTCTAAACGAGCAAAAGACCAAAATATGCCACACGTTAGAGGAATATGAAGGAGAAAAGCCGGGTTTCAATTTCTTAGGATTCCATATCCAATCCTTCACCAGAGGGAAAAACAGAGCAGGAAAGAAGACTAATGGCGAATCTTTGGAGATGGTGACGAAAGTGCTACCTTCAGATAAATCCATAAAAGAATTTCAATCCCATCTGAAAGCCCTACTAAACAAAGGACAATCCCAAGAACCAACTCGAATGATTGAAAGCCTCAACTGGTTCATTAGAGGCTGGGGAAATTACTTCAAAAGTGGGAGTCATTCACACGAAGTATTCTCCAAAGTTCAACACAACCTATATAAGGTCTACTTGAACTGGGGGAGAAAGAAGTTTTCTCAAAAAGGGGATGGATATATCTGCTCGCGAATATTTTTCAAAAGCAAGGAATCATCGTGGAACTTTGGATGGAAAGAGGGAGAGCGACTTTACCTAGTGGAAATGTTGTACTCGTTTGAGTATAAACACTACACCAAGGTACAAGGCACTAGAAGCCCCTATGACGGAGATTGGGTATATTGGGCTACACGTCGAGGCGACCACCCATTAACACCTAAAGACATTCGATTCGGGTTGAAAAATCAGAAGGGTCGGTGTTCACACTGTCAGCAACTTTTCACCACTGAAGATTACATTGAGGTTCATCATATCGACGGCAATAGAAACAACAATAAAAGGTCAAACAAGACCTTGGTTCACCTACATTGCCACGATACTATCCACTTAGAAAATGCGGGGTCTATTACAGATTCCATCTAACGTAAAGCCGGATACGCCCAAAGGTGTACGTCCGGTTTGGCAGCCGAGTATAGGAGGTAACTTCTATGCTTAGGCAACTAATTCGCCTCAGGCAGGTTCAACTCCTGCACTGCCGATTTGGAAAATACTTCGACTTCACTCACTCAGGTTTGGGCGAGAGTAATCCCTAGGACAACATTTCCTTAGACATTCCCGTCATAAGAAAGTATAAAAAGCAAATCATTGAAGACTCTGACGTACCGGGTTTATCCAAAGGGGGAAACGAAAAAAGTCTGGATGCTGAGGATTCACGCTAACCGCAAAGTTTACAATAATGCGATTGCGTACTTGAATCAAAACCAAGGAAAGTTTACCTACTACACGGTGGACAAGAAAACTAATCAACCAGTTCTGAAGACCTCCGGTCAACAAGCATTTCGCAGTTTTTGTAAAACATTAGGCTGCGAAATAATTCCCGAATGGTGCAAAGAATTAGGAATTGCTCACGGTTTAGATAACGCCCTTTTCGAGGCTTATAAAGCTTGGAAGAAAACCGACAAACATCCCGCTCAATTAGGTAAAGGGAAAAATGCAAAACCCAATCCTTTAGTCGAACTGAAGCTAGCTCGATTTAGGTCAATTCGCGCTCAAAAGCAAACAATTCAGTTCGACCCGGGTGATTATAAGAGTGGTCATTTAATGGCGAATGCTAGTAAAAACTTGGAAAAGCCTCTCTGGACTGGACAAGATTATTGCTTGATTAACTACGACAAAGCCGTAGAAGTTACTTACAACAAAGGGCGCTGGTTCGTAAATATGCCCGTAGAGATGGACATCCCGGAGCCTAAAAACGGTGGAAAGATCATCGCGCTCGACCCCGGACTGCGCTGTTTTTTAACTGGATTTGATGGTAATTCTTTTGCTGAATTTGGGAAGTACGATTTTGGGAAGATTGCTAGGTTGTGCCAGTATTTGGATAAGATGCAGTCAAAACTTGGACGCTCGAAAGGCGGTAACTTTTCCCGATTGCGCTATCGCCTGAGACAAGCAATCGAGAAAGCTAGAACTAGAATTAAGAATCTGCGGTCTGAAATCCACAAGCAAGTAGCAAGTTACTTGGCTCGGAATTACGATATCATTTACTTGCCTACTTTTGAAACATCTCAAATGGTGGCAAGAGGTAGTCGCAAGCTTAATTCCAAGTCGGCGAGAGCGATGATGACTTGGGCATTTTATCAGTTCTCGCAAACTTTAGAACATCTCTGTAATCGTTATGGTTCGAGATTGGTGAGGGTAACGGAAGAATACACTTCCAAAACTTGTACAAAATGCGGTCATATTCAGAGAAAGTTAGGTGGCTCTAAAACTTTTAGATGTCCCAACTGCGGTTATGAAATACCCCGCGATTTTAATGGCGCTTTGGGGATTTTCCTCAAAGCTTTGTGGGATACCACCATACTCTCAGACGTTAGACCAGGGGTCTGAGAAACTTAGTTTATGTGGTCTCCTATCACTGTGTGTCTGTTGGCGCTCAGCAACGGGTCGATCGCATATCAACCTTTAATTAACTCCACTCCGTCGCGCCCATCAATTTCTTGAACATATACTTTAACTTGTTCTTCCTTGGCGGTGGGCAACTTTTTACCCGTGAAATCCGGCTGAATGGGTACTTCTCGGTGTCCGCGATCGACTAACACTGCTAGCCAAATTTTCTCCGGTCTGCCATAATCATTTACTGCATTCAAAGCTGCTCGAATCGTTCTACCTTTATATATAACGTCATCTATCAATACAACAGTTTTGCCTGTCAAATCGAAGGGAATTTCGGTTTTGGCTGGTGTCCGCATCGCCACTCGATCCAAATCATCTCGGTAAAACGTAATATCCAGAGCACCGACGGATACTTTGACTTGTTCAAGAACTTCAATTTGAGCCGCCAGAATTTGAGCTAAAGGTACGCCTCTAGTATGAATACCTAACAAGACTAATTCTCTTGGGTCTCCCGATTTTTCCACTATCTGGGAAGCGATGCGGGTAAGAGTGCGTCGCACTTCATCCGGCGATAAAATTTCAATAATTTTAGTCATTGGTGGCTGTTGCTAATTTTTGGCTGTGGGTCGATCGACAGTTAGCGGACAAAAACGAAGCAAGCATAAAAGAGCAATGATAATCCCAACCAAATCAGAAAGCAATACCGAGTTAATTGCAATGCTTGGTGAATATGGTGCACTGCGATCGGTTGATTGGGTTCCCCTAACAGGGGTTTGTGTTTAACAACTCCGCGATAGGAATTTGTACCTCCTAGTTGCACTCCCAAGATGGCGGCGTAGGCGCATTCACTCCAACCGGAATTGGGACTGGCATCTTTTACCGCATCTCTTTGACAAATCCTCCAAATGTACAGGGGTTTTCCTGATATGGCAGCTAATGTCATCACTGTTAATCTGCAAGGAATCCAAGTCAGGACATCTTCTAGTTTGGCGCTAAACCATCCTAAATCTGTGTAGGGTGCTTCTTTGTAGCCCACTGTAGAATCTAATGTACTGGCTGCTTTATAAGCGATCGCCAAGGGGACGATCGCGCTCATTGACATTGAGTAATCCGCGATCGGCAAATCCCTAACACTTAATAATAGATATAGATGTGGGATAGCGAACCCAACTAAGGCATAAAATAGGGGAGCACTCACCCCATCCACGGCATTCTCTGTTACAGTTTCTAACAATGCTCTGAGTATTTCTGGCTCGGATAAGTTTTCAGTATCCCGACCGACATAAAGACTCAACCGTTCTCGCGCCTTGACTAAATCTCCTAAATTTAGAGGTGCCAGTACATCCTCCGCAGCAGCCCTCAAACTCCGACCGGCAAAACAGCTTGCGAGTAAAATGGTCTGTAAAGCAATCCCCAAAACAGGATGCACCCAACTAGCAGCTTGCACCATTGACCAACTGACAGTATAACTGCCTACAATCAACCCGATCGCTAGTATTGTACCCGCAGCGCGAAGCAACAGTTTAGGGCGATCGCTTGGGAGACTATCGCCCAAGTTCGGTTTTGTACCTGGGGGATTATTCCAGATATTAAAGACCAGTCGAGTATAGCGCTCAATGGCCCAACCCATCGCCTGTACAGGATGCGGCCAACCCCAAGGATCGCCGATGGAGTAATCTAATACAGCAGCTAAAATCAAAACAGCAAATTCATCCCGCATCATTTATATACAGACAGTTTTAAGTTCACAGATTGTTTTCGTCCCGCAGTAGGTGCAGGTTCTGCTCCCAATTAGCACCATCAAAGGGTACGATCCGAAATTGAGCAACTGCATCGGAGTCTAGACAGCGGACATTGACATCAAATTGATCGGGATGCGATCGGGGCCGATAAAACGGATGAATACCACAAATCCGGCAAAAATTATGTTTGGCAATGCCCGTATTAAACGTATAGGTTGTCAAAACATCTTCGCCGCTTAGCAACGTAAAATGTTCTGGTGGTACAATTACGTGCAAAAATCCCTTCTTGTGACAGATAGAACAGTTACAATCAACTGCTTCGTGTTTGTCCACCGCGACTCGGAAGCGGACAGCACCGCAGTGACAGCCACCTTCGTAGATAACAAGTGTTTGATCCATATTGACTGGCGATCGTATTTTTCAACCGATCTTAACATTCTTGGTAGTTAGGGCGTTTTTAATTGCCCAAACCATTGATTTTATTGGAATTGTCATGATTCCTGATTCCTTACCATCTAAATGATAAAGCTAGTTTCTTCACCAAGAGCAGCTTGCCAACTTCGGGCATCATAGTATAAGTCTTCCAGAGAAATACTGTATAGCGCCAGCACCAGTTTTTTGTGCAGTTGCTTCCACAAACTGAATGTTACCCAGTCCTCTGCAAGGCAAGCATCAGCAGAATGGCGACGTAAAGGTTCAATAGTTTCCCCTACAGCCTCTAAGATTTGTCCTAGAGAGATTTGAGCTGGTTCGCGGGCCAATTTGTAGCCTCCTTGTGAACCCCGAACTGATTGCACTAAACCGGCTCGTCGCATTTCAATTAGCAATTTTTCGAGATAGGGAGCCGGTAACTCCTGTCGTTTAGCTATCGATTTTACCGATGTCGGCCCGAACCCAGGTTGCAAACTTAGATCCAGTAGAGCTTTGACACTGTAGTGTCCGCGTGCAGTTAACTTCATCGGATTTTAAGATGTGGGGCATATATTCAGCTAGCTGATAGCTGATAGCTTATGCTACAGAGTTTAGACTTTGATCGCAATCGACAGCTACTCCTCAAGAAAGACAGGACATTGTTAAAAATATTTAGATAATAGTGGTTAACAATCGAGCCAATCGGTGTAATATAGTTTTACGACCAGCTATAAAGCTAAAGTTTCTTGGCCAAACCAAAAATCAACCGAGAAAAAAACCGTACACCAGTTGAATATTTCAGGACTCAGTAGATGGTTAAAAAGAAAAGTATCGAACCCCTAGAAGGCGAAGGTCTGATCAAAAAGGTTAAAGACCTAGAAAACCTTACCAAAGAAGAAAAAGCAAGAGCCTGTGGCTACTACACCGTTACCAAAAATGGAGTAGAACGGGTCAACATGATGAAATTCTTGAATGCTCTGATTGATGCAGAGGGCATTCAGCTAGATGGTAAGCAAAACGGAAATGGACGGGGCGGACGCTCGGCTAGCTATCGGATTAGCGTTCAATCTAACGGGAACTTACTGATTGGAGCGGCTTACACCAAACAGATGGAACTCCAGCCGGGAGATGAATTTGAAATCTCTTTGGGACGCAAGCACATTCACCTGCGACAAATCGATCAAGAAGAAGAAGTAGCTTAAGCACTTACTTTTTGCTTTGACTTGCTGGGACTGGTTGATGGGAGTTCAAGCATTTACTTGAAGCAGATGTTTTGCTCTGAAATATTTCTGTGTGGCTAAATCTGTGAGTCTAAAACATGATGGCTAGAGATGGCAATGGCTCGACAACAGCCACTGCCACCATTTATTAGACCCAAAAATAGCTATTTTTTTCCCTCGCTAGCTCCATTTGGAACAGCGAGGTTTTTCCGTATATACAGCCTCTTCCAGGTTGATAAAGTGTAGTAGGGAAACGGGAGTGCCGAAAGCGTGTCAACAACCAGGTACAACCAATAGTCCGGCAGGGGTTGAAACCCCTGCCGATGGAGTGCAAGTCCTCGCTCAAGAGGACTGATGAGTTCTTGAGTCCTCTTGAGCGAGGACTGTCTTCTATTAGACAGGGAATTCATTCACGCTTAGGACTCGCGGACCGACAGACAGACTTGGCGGGCTTTCAGGCGATTGTTGACACCTATGGGGAGTGCCGTGTCCCTAGGGGGAGTAATGGAGGCTCACTTATTAAGCTGGGTTGGCCTCAGTTCGTCTTTGTAAGAGTCGGGCAATTTCAGCTTTTTCTACCAGTCCAACGAGAACACCGTTGCCGCGAATCACGGGAAGTTCTTGGACTTTGAGTTGTTCAAAGAGAGTGACGACTTCTAGGAGGGATTGTTCTGGTTCGACGGTGGCGGAAAATTCGATCGGCTTGAGCAGTTCTTTCACTTGAACCGAAGGCCAGTTACCCGTAGGAATTGTTTTGAGCTCGTCAAGTTCGATCGCACCTACCAATTGTCCCGCATCATCTGTTACCAGATAGCGACGCCAGTTTTGAGGATTACCGATGACGTAGTTATTGGCAAATTCTCTCAGAGATAAGTTTTCTGAGACGATCGGGCTTCCTGGAGTAACAGCATCTGCCGCTGTCAGCCCCGCCAGTTGATTTTGAACTGTGGCAGATTGTGCAGATTGACCAGCATTTTGCAACAAAAACCAACCGATTACTAAATTCCAGATGTTGCCAAATATCCCTGTAGCAATGGCGATCCAACCAATGATTTGACCCACACGGCTAGCAAAAATGACACCTTTGTAGGGGTTCCCTGTAATTTTCCAGACGATCGCTTTGAGGATGTTACCACCATCTAGGGGCAAACCAGGAATCAGGTTAAATAGAGCTAAAGCTAAGTTGATCGAAGCTAAAAGTTGGACGATAGCGGCTGCGGGGCCTGTGAGACTGGCACCAATGCCGATCGCTGCTAACAAACCCGATAATAATAGACTAACTAACGGGCCTGCGATCGCCACCCAAAAAGCCTGGGCCGGAGTTTTGGATTCTCTTTCCAAACTAGCCAATCCACCAAACAGAAATAGCGATATGGATTTCACGCCAATTCCCTGTTTGATAGCAACCCAACTATGTCCCAATTCATGGGCTAAAACCGAAGCAAATAACAGCAATGCTGTGAATAATCCCAGCATCCAGGGCGCTAGGGGGCCCAAGGTAGGAAACAGAACAGCTAGTGCGCCACCATACTGCCACGTTACTAAGCCCAGGACTAAAAACCAAGATGCGTTGATGTAAAAGGGAATTCCAAACAGGTTGCCGACGCGAAATGTACCATTCATAATGGCTACCTCTGATATTATGGGGGAGAGTTTTTTCTCTCTGTTTCCTTATAATAACGAAATGTAACGATGATGTTAATCTGTCGATGGGCGTGGTATCCGCCTGGGTTGGTTCGGTAAAGAGCGATCGCCCTTGGACTGAGAAAGTGCGATCGCCCTTGACGACTACTCAAACAGGTTTGAGATTAATCAGGTATCTTGCCCAATCTTTCCCTCAATTCATCAGCCGATAACTGCGGCAGTTGCTCTACAAATAGTGCCAATTCTGCTACAGACAATGCCAATAAATTAGTGATGGCGATCGGCAAAATATCGCCCAATTCATTTGAACTCATTTTCAAGACACTTTCAGCTAATAATTTCACCGCTGATTCTCGCCCTGATACATCGACTGTCAGCATCGATAGTGCCAGTAACAACACGGTAAAATCCGTTGCAGACAACTTTGATATGGGAGCTAGAAAAACCGTCATTTTTGGGTTTAATTCTCCAAACCTGACTTGCAGAAAATTTTCTAATATTAAGCGCTGTTGTTCTTGTCTACCTCGTTCTAGCCCCTGTTCTAGCCCCTGTTCTAGCCCTCGTTCTAGCCCTCGTTCTAGCCCTCGTTCTAGCCCTTCTTGTCTAGCTTTTTGCTGTGCTGCTTCTATTTGTTGCTGAAAAAGTGGTGCAATAGCCATAATTAACTCCCGCTCTTCTGGCCCTAATTCCTGTGGGATATCAGTTACTAAATTTGACTGTAACCGATACAATAATTCTAGCGCTATCATCCGCAACGGATCGTCCGTTGCTAAAGCGCTCAATTGAGCGATCGCCCTTTGCTGTACTTTACCTTTGCCCAAAATCCTTAACCACAAGGTTTCTGGAGTTTCTGGCAACTGGTGAATAGCCACAATGGCAGTTCGCAAAGACTCGCCAAAAAAATAGATTCCCTCCATCCAATTCTCTGTGTCTGGTTTGGCATTAAAGCTATCCACCAATGCTTTTGATGCTGTGGGCATCAAAATCCACAGTCTGGGTAACTGAGAATCATCAAGGCGAGTATTTTCTCTTCTAGATTGTCGCTCTAATTCACCTCGCACATCCAATAACTTGCCTAGACAGCTACAAATTTCACTGACGTTGGCAGGATTCCGAAACGGTTCAATAATAGCAGTTGTGCTTGCCATTTTTCCCAACAATCCCAGAGTTTTTAAGTATTCTGGATTTTGGGTGATGGGAGTGAAGTAAACATCAATTTCTCGGACTTCGGAAGTTACATCTCTGCCGATATTGACTGTTCCAATGGGTGACAGAAGTTCTTCCAGGTATTCTTTGGCAAAACGATCGTGAATAAATCGCGTCATAAAAATTAGGATTAACTTTTTAATTATAGCATACTTGACTTAATCACCATCGAATCCATCCCTTCTCCCCCGCTGACTATAGCGCTTCAATTAATCAACTAATTAAGTATGATTAGAAGCTGTTCTCGCCCCTGTTTCGGCCGCCCAACGCTTCAAATCTTCGATTTGCGATCGCGCCATGGTAGCTAGAGGTACTGTCTCCTCGATCGACTTCAACATATCCTCAGTCGTCAAATCTCGCCGCTGGCAGTTGACAAAAGTCCCAAAAGCCCGATACAATCCATCAATTACAACTTGCTCAATTTCTGCCCCACTAAAATTCTCAGTCCGCTTAGCCAAAATCCCCAAATCAAACTCTCGCCAAATAGTCGATCGCAACCGCTGTAAATGGACTTGAAAAATATCTTGTCGCTCCAATTCTGAAGGCAAATGCAAACAGAAAATCTCATCAAACCTGCCCTTTCTCAGCAACTGGGCAGGCAAAATTCGCACATTATTTGCAGTTGCGACAATAAACACCGGACTGGTTTTTTCCTGCATCCAAGTAATCAAACTACCCAATACCAGACGCGAGGTTCCCGAATCGCCATCGCCGCTAACAATATTGCCGAAGGCATTATCTATTTCATCGATCCACAAAACGCAAGGGGCGATCGCCTCTACCAATTCTATCATCTGTCTGACCCGACTTTCGCTATCCCCGACCCTGCCACCAAACAATCTCCCAGTATCCAACCGCAACAGTGGCAAACGCCATTCTGAGGCGATTGTTTTGGCTGATAAAGATTTGCCAGTACCTTGAATTCCCACTAACAAAACGCCCTTTGGATTTGGTATGCCATAGCTGCGGGCTTCGTCAGTAAAAGCATCTTGCCGTATCTTTACCCACTGCTTCAAATTTTCCAATCCGCCCACATTTTTGAGAGATTCTTTGGAATTGATAAACTCCAAAATTCCCGTTTGGCGAATGGCTTGCTGTTTCTCTTCTAAAACTCCGTCAATATCTGACTCATTAATCTGCTGTTTGGCCACCAACGCTTTAGTTAAAACCCGCCCAATTCTGGCGCGACTCAAACCTTGACAAGCTTTAACTAACTGTTCCCTTCCTAAACCAGTAACTTGCAACTGTTCCGGCTGAGACACTAGGTGAGAAATTAAACGATCGATTTCCTGAACGTTGGGCAACGGGAAATCAATTACTGTCACTTCTTCCTGCAATTCTTCTGGTAATTCCAGGGCGTGAGAAGTCAGAACAATAGTTTTTTTGCTGCGCTTCAATTCCCGCGTTAAATTGCGTAATTCTCGGACTACCGGCACATTTTTTTCGGTGTAGGGATATTTCAAAATAGGGTGCAAGTCCCGCAAAACAAATATGGTATATTCTTCTACAGCAGTTTTGCCAATGCGATCGAGCGCCGCCATCACCGAACCCTTCCCGGAACCGTTATCTTCCCAGCCGCGCACGATATCCCAGAACAACACCCGGCGGGCGGGAGTTACTTGCAGCGCTACTTGGGCAATTACTGCTTCGACAGGTTCCTCTTCTGCACCCACAATGTACAGGAGCGAATAGTGGGCGCGAATCATCAAATCTAGTCGTTTTATCAGTGCCTCGAAAGGGTTGTGGCGATCGCCCTTAATGGCATCACCTGCTTTTAGTTGGAGGGAATTTTCTGTCATTTTATTTAAGATCTTAGAGTGTTTAAGTGAGATTAAAATAAGGTTCCTAGTCGAAATTTTAGTCATGATAAAATTTTGAAAAAGGACTAAAATCTGGACTAGGAACCTTGAAATTATAACAGAAGAGGAGACTATTGGCTAGGGGGCAACTTTTCGAGCTTGTTTCAGCATTTCAATCAGAGTGTGGTGAGCATCTTCGGCATCTTTCAAAGTGCGCTCAAAATTCACTCTGACTGGGAAAGTTTCGCCATTGACTTGAGCGGTTAAATCCATGCCAGTTGCATCAATCGCCAGCATTTGAGCTTCGGTTGCATCCGGTTTGTTGCCAAATGCTTGAGCATAAATCACTACAGCACTAGCATGATCTTCGTTCATGTGGTTGCAGATGCGATCGCTAATCTCAGTAGAAAACGGTTCTGACATAGGGAAATTCCTCCGATCCAATATAGATAGATTGTACTGCGAATCGTGGTTGACAAATCACTTGGCAATTTGCTAAAATAACATTAATAGGATGCTCCCATGAAAAACTGTAGCGTTTATATCGAACTACTCAAAACATTTCCTCCCCGCCCCATAACTACTGAGGAGGAATTAACTGCAACTCAAGAAGCGATCGACTCTCTGTTGGATAAAGGCGAACTGACTCCAGACGAACGCGATTACCTCCATGTACTAGGAACCCTGGTTTATGAGTACGAGCAAACTTTAGAACCCATACCTGACATTTACGGAGTAGAACTGTTAAAAGCTTTAATCGAAGAATTTGACCTGAGACAAAAAGACCTAGTTCCTATTTTTAAAACCGAGTCTATTGTCTCTGATATCCTGCGTGAAAAGCGGCAACTTACAACCGAACACATACAAAAAATTGCAGAGTTTTTCAGCGTCTCCCCGGCTGTCTTCTTTCCGCTGCATCCAGTTAAAAAAACTGCTTGAATTTAAAACCAATTTAATGGGTCGTTGCACATATTCCGATCCCCCTCGCATCCCCACCCCCCCCTACCCCCCCCAAGGGGGGAAAAAAGAGGAAAGATCGGATTCTTGTCCCCCCCTTAGTAGGGGCGGTGCCCCCGTGCCCGCCCTCTTTGTTAGGGGGGATCGTATTCTATGCAGCCTCATAAAAAATTGGTATAAAACCATATTTTTGTTTGTAGTCAGGACTTTAGTCTAGAAGCCTGGTTTTTATGATAATACGCATTGTCACCGAGAGATTCTCTAAAAACCAGGTTTCTTCAATCGGAGTGCGTAAATCCTGAGAATGCTTCCTTTTCATTGCTTTTTAAAGGCGAGACAGTTTATCATAATTAGCAATTAGAGAGAATTTAAACAACCTGCCATGCTGTGGACGCCCGGACAAATCCTCAAAACTCGCCCTCTCCGCATTGACACCATCCTGGGAATGGGGGGATTTGGCATGACTTACAAGGCCACACACTTGCAACTTAACCATCAAGTTGTCCTCAAAACGCCGAATCTGAGTTTGCAAAATGACCCGGAATACGCCAACTTTGTTCGCAGATTTATCCGCGAAGGGCAAATCTTAGCCAAATTTTGCCAAAACGCACATCCTGGAATTGTCCGCGTCAGCGATTTGTTTGAGGAAAAAGGCCTTCACTGTTTGGTAATGGATTTAATCGTTGGGCAAAGTTTATTTGATACAGTACGGCAACAGGGGCGACTCCCGGATACAGAAGCAGTGGCAATTATCCGCCAAATTGGAGAAGCATTAAGTGATGTTCACCAAGCAGGAATTGTCCATCGAGATGCCCATCCGGGTAATATTATGTTGCGTCCCAACGGGCAAGCGGTATTAATTGATTTTGGTCTTGCAAGTGAATTAATGCCAACTATTATTAGTAGCAGACATCCTCATAACCCTGCTTTTGCTCCTTGGGAACAGCATATGGAAGGTAGTGGTAAACCAACGGTTGATATTTATGCTTTAGCTGCATCTTTATATTATGCAGTAACTGGAAAACCGCCAACAGCTTCCCTCAATCGGCATTTTAGAAATGAAGTATTGCCACCGGCGAAAAATTTTGGGGTGAAAGATTGGGTGAGTTTAGCAATAGAAAAAGGGATGGCATCCGATCCGCAAAAACGGCCGCAGTCGATGCAAGATTGGTTGAGTTATCTGCGGGAACCGATTCCGTCAACAGTTGCCGGTGTTTCGGTACAGCTTAAATCAGCGCGGGGAGTTGACTATACTCGTCTGCGGGATTTGTTGGCGGCGGGGAAGTGGAAAGAGGCGAATTGGGAAACTCAAGTGCAGATAATGGGGGGAAAAACAGAGAATTATCGTGCTATGGGATTAATGCTCGACTTACCCTGTCCCGATTTCCATACCATAGATCGACTTTGGCTGAAATATAGTAAGGGTCGCTTTGGGTTTAGTGTACAAAAATCAATCTGGGAAAGAGTAGATGCAAATATTATTGATTTCGCTCATTCTTTAGGATGGGTAGATGGTAAGCATGCGTTATGTTATGAAGATGTAAATTTTACTCTAGGAGCGGCAGTAGGTCATCTACCTTGCTTCAAAGGGGGTTTGTATACATCAGGTGATAGCCTAATGATTGGCAGGGCTAAAACTTATATATTTTTAGGAGATTTTGGTCGAAATTCAGACGCTTTTACGTCTTTATCTATGCATGATGAATCGCCACATGCTTTTGCTACGTTAAAGGCTAGACAGGAGCGGTTATCTAATGAAAATAATATTAGAGATAACTATTCATCTTTTTGGGAGCGTAAGCAAGAACAAATACTATTTTTAGATAAGTTTTTTCAGAAGCTTGAAAATTGTGGATTATAGGTTTAATATGAAAACCCGGTTTCTTTGGTCAGTGCCTCAATCCTAATCTACTCTAAATTCGAGACTAAATGATGCGTTATGCCATTCTGATCGAAAAAACACCCAATAACTATTCAGCTTATGCGCCAGATTTACCCGGATGTGCAGCCACAGGCGCTACCCTTGCGGAAGTACAGCAGCAAATTAAAGAAGCAATGGAATTTCACTTAGAAGGATTGCGAGAAAACGGTTTACCGATTCCCGAACCCACTACACTTTGTGAATATGTAGAAGTAATGTAGCGTTAACACACCAATATTTGTCAAACGACAACTATATCATTCCAAATCCGCAAGAGCGACTTTCAAGCAAGCACGAACTTCCTTCCAATCGCGTTCCGACAAATGACCAATTAGAACTAAATTAGAAGATGGCGGTAGAGTCACAATAAAACTGCGAAAAACTGAAGCGACTCGTAAACCTGCTGCGGCCAAATCTTGGAGAATATAATCAGTTGAACCTAAAGCAGTTGTCTGTGTAGTAATGAGTCCAGCTATTACATCAGAGCGGATTGTGTTATATAGCAATCCTAAATCATTTGTGAATTTCTTACTCCCTCCCCTTAATAAGGGGAGGGTTGGGGTGGGGTAAAAAACTTTACGACTCCTGCAAGGAT
>RDXH01000391.1 GCA_004292745.1 Oscillatoriales cyanobacterium
CCTGATGCTCTTTGGCTCTATGCCTATCCAGATTCACCAGCCTGGAACAACCTGCCAAAAAGTCAGGGACTGGACATAAAGGACTGGATGGATAGCTGCAAAGTTACACGGACTGACATTTTGGCTGCGGTTGGAGAGAAGAAGGAGGCTCAGCAAATACCAAAGGTTGACCGACAGCTAAAACCCAAAGCCCTTGATTTTTCGGTTTTGAGTTCTGAAATTGACCAACTATTAGCCAAAGACTTGAGACCGTCAGAACTCAGAATCAAGCTTGCAGAATTGAGTCAAGAGTATCGCCTCAGTCCGCAAGAAGTTCTCAAGATTTACCAAGAGAAGCAGCACGAACAAGAACAAGAACAAGAACAAGAAGATACGGCAACAGAAGTTGCACGCTTAATTGCATCCAAGTCTGCGAGTCTGAACCTCTCCGAGATATTGCCAGAGACCTTAGCAGAACCGATCGGCCGTCTAGCTAAAATGCTAAATCTCAGACCTGAGTGCTACCTGTTGGCGCTACTAACTCAGTGTGGGAGTTTGCTCAGGGCCGACACCAGCACGATGCTGCATCAACCAACTAACTACCGAATCAGACCAAACTACTTTGGGGCGATAGTAGCTGAGAGTTCTCAAAAGAAAACTCCGATTCTACGGGCTATCATCAGTGACCCAATGGAAAAGTTACTCGACAAAGCTAGGAGTGACTACGAAAGTGCTGAGGCGGTTTATGAAATCGCTATGAACGAGTGGAAAGCAAGCAAGAGTGACGATAAAGGGCCTGCACCAACTCCACCAGTCCGCAAAGTTTACAGCTTTACGAAGCCAACGGGGGAAGGTATCGCAGCACAGGCTGGAAGGCTACCAGAACAAGGGATGTTGTATTTATGTGATGAACTTGCAAGTTTGTTTAAGTCAGCTAATCAGTACCGAGGGGGGAAGGGGTCCGATGAGGAAGATATGCTCGAATATTGGAGCGGGGGCGGGGCTGTAGTCCTACGAGTCAGTGGCATCACAGTTGATGTCAAGAACGTATCCTTGTCAATCTTTGGGAATATTCAGCCAAAAGTATTGGCGGGATTTGTCGGTGACGGCGATGACAATAACGGTAAATTTGCTCGATTTGACTTTGTGCAGCAACCTCTGGCTGCAACAGAGCTTTCGCGAGACTCGTCAAGAGTAGACCTGACTCCGATGCTGACAGCGCTCTACGAAAGGTTGGACACACTGTCATTGAATCAATTTGAGCTGGACGACGCTGCTTGCGATTTATTCATATCCTTTTACAACCACTGTGATGCCCAAAGAAGGAACCACCCAAAGCAAGGGATGAGGGCAATGTTGGGTAAAGCTGCTGAGAAGGTTGGTAAGTTAGCCACAATCATTCACTGCATCCATGCCGCACATCGTGGCGAAAAGGTTTCCAAGTACATATCAGTTGAGAGTGTTCGAGCTGCTATCAAATTTACTCAATACACCACAGAACAAGCCTTGAACATAAACCTTGAGGTAAGTGAGCCGTCCGCGCTTGCTCCAAACTTGGTCAAGATTATTTCACTGGCAGAGCGTAAAGGGGGGACTGTTTCGGCTCGTGACGTAAGCCTAGCTTTTGACTCAAAGCACCGCCCAAAAAACCAGCAGATTCGAGAATGGTTTGCGGAATTAGCATCTATGAAGTATGGGGAAGTTACAACAAAAGGTCAAAGAATCTTGTTTTCTACCGCAACCTTATCTACAGTATCCACAGTAGCCCAGAACCAAGGCACAGTAAAGGTTGTAGGTGTGGATAAGGGTTATCCACAGTATCCACAGTATCCACAGTATCCACACTTTTGACTGGTTTAGATGGTAAAAGTGTGGATAAGTGTGGATACACTGTGGATAACCCTATCCACACCTTTAAACCCTTAGTCAGTAAGCCTTTAGAGGTTAGTGTGGATACTGTGGATACAAAAACACCACCTTCTGAAATTTCACAACCCCTAATGCAGAGCTGTACTACACCACCGACACAGCCCAAGCGCGTAACCCTCAAAAAAGGTGTGCGAGTCCGCTACGTGGGTAAC
>RDXH01000013.1 GCA_004292745.1 Oscillatoriales cyanobacterium
AGGAACACTTGAGATTGCAACGACTCACAATTTTAACTACAACTGTTGTTATGGGTCGGACTTCGTAAAACTCAGTTCTCTGGGGTAGAAGCAACTCAAGTGACATAAATTTTCCTTCAAGCTATACTGTAGAACCAAAATCATTGTTGGGGAAAAGCCTTCCCAGCCAAGCATCTTTTCTGTAATAATCTGACTTAATCAGTAGTATGACTACTGAAATCAGACCAAGCAATAGGCTCTTTACCCATACGTTCTGCTTGAATCGCTTGAATCGCAGCTACAACTTTTGGATTAATTTTCCGTAGCTGTTCCTCTTTCAAACCATTAACTGCAATTTCAGCAACAGGTTTAGAACCAAGATAAACTGTCATTTATTTGCCTCACACATTTGATTGATTTAGCATAAAAAAAATGACATCCCCTGCCCCAATGAACCTAAAAGAAGCTTTAAACCTCGCCAATAAGATAGTCTTCGATAAAACTGGCCAACACCTAGACGACTTACAGGAAGCGGTACTCAAAGGCACTCTAGAACGTGAGACATACAAACACATAGCCAAAGACTTTGACTGTTCAGAAAGTAGTGTGAGGAAAGTGGGCGCAGAATTATGGGAAATACTTTCAGAAGAGTTGGGGGAAGATGTTAGTAAATCAAATTTGCGATCGGCAATAGAGAGATTGCAAGTCTCGCTGTTCTCATCAAATGTTGCACAAGACTCTGTGCAGATTAGGAATATTAATTATTGTGGAGAAGGTAGACACCCACCAGATATACCCAACTCACACCCACCAAATCAAGAAACATCTAACTCAAAACAAACCAAAACTATACATCAAGATTTAAGCGAAATGCCGGAGTTGGGTAATTTCTTCGATCGCACTTCCGAACTCCAAACCCTCACAACCTCGATTCTACAACAAAACTGCCGCCTCATCGCCATCACCGGCATCAGCGGAATCGGCAAAACATCCCTAGCAGTACAACTCGTAAAACAAATCAAACACGACTTTGAATACGCAGTTTGGTGCACCCTAGACGAATTCCCCACCATAGATAAATTTCAATCTAACCTAAGACAGTTGTTTTCCAATTCCGAAAAACAAGATTCATCCCCAACAAACCAGAAACGCTTACCGCTAATTAAATATTTACAAAACCATCGCTGTTTAGTAGTCTTAGATGACGTTCATAACCTTTTCTGTAGCGGTGAATTAGCCGGAAAGTATAAACCAAACTACGAAGAATATCGCTCTTTATTCAAACAAATAGAAAAATTATCCCATCAAAGTTGCTTTCTGCTAGTCGGTTGGGAACCACCCAAAGAAGTTCCTCAACTCACAAGCGAAAATACTCCCATTCGTACCTTACAACTCACTGGTTTAGACACCGCAGCCGCACAGGAAATACTCAGAGATAAAGGATTAGCAGAAATCGACAACTGCGAAGCACTTATTCACCGCTACCAAGGCAATCCGTTATGGTTAAAAAGCGTGGCGACTTTGATTCAAGAGTTGGGAATCGGCGCGACTGAGTTATTAATAGATGATACCATATTGTTGCCGGAAGATTTGAAAGATGTTTTACATGAGCAGTTCGATCGCACTTCCGAACTAGAAAAACAAGTCCTCTCATTGTTGGCGACAGAAAACCAGCCAGTCAACTTCGCCAAATTGCTACAAAATGGACAAATATCATCATCAGATTTGCTAAACGCATTGCAATCTCTATCGCGGCGCTGCTCGATCGAAAAACAGGAAAGTCTTTACACTCTGTCACCTGTTCTGAAGCAGTATATCAAAACTCGACGATCGCACTAAATAAATGGGTTGCGATTTACCCTTGGGTTAGAGTTAGAGGGCGGGTTTTCGAGATTGTTTGTTTCTGGCGATGATTATTCGTAAAACCCGCCCCTACACATTTTTAACACAGAGCACTAAAGAAATGGGTGGCGATTTACCGTTGGGTTAGAGTTAGAGGGCGGGTTTTCGAGATTGTTTGTTTCTGGCGATGATTATTCGTAAAACCCGCCCCTACAATTTTTTGACAGAGGGTAAGATTTCAATTATACCCAATCCGCCTTAAATACCTCCTTTATTTCTTAGTCTGCGGAGGCAGACTTTGTTTATGTAGAAGCGGTTTCAACCGCCCAATCATAAATGACTGTGCTATCATAGAATAAAAAATATATTGAGTCGAGTTATATGACCACAATAACTACAGTCACAACAGCCTCTAAACTTGCTGATTACTACATCTGGTTCGCCAATGATGTCGGCTCCTACCTCAGCAACCACAAGCTACAAAAACTATTGTACTACGCCCAAGCATGGTATTTAGCATTTGAGGATACACCGCTGTTTGATGAAGATTTTGAAGCGTGGGTACACGGACCGACTATCCCGGCTTTATTTTACGAATACAAAGAACTATTTGACTGGAAGCCCATTCTCAAAGAAGTCGAAAAACCAGAGTTTCCCGAAGAAGTACAAGAGTTTTTAGACGAGTTATCCGATGATTACTTCTTTCGGGATGCCTATGAGTTAGAATTGATGGTGCGACGTGAAGACCCTTGGATTAATGCTAGAGGTAATTTGCCAAAAGATGAACATTCTCATGCTATTATTACGAAGGAATCAATGAAAATTTTTTACAAAACTCGTGTCATCGAAGAAGCATAAAAAAAGACAAGATACTGAGATTCGTAGTCAACCATCTTCACCAAGGAGAGAGGTTGTCAATATCCAAATTCCCGAAGGAATTAGCTTTTCTTTAAGGTATTACCAGGATGATAAAGATAAGTTCTCCATTGGTGGTAGAGATGCTAGATACTTAGCATCTCTATTGAGACGACTGCGCGATTTGTCACAATTGAATGCTCAAGAGGTTATCAATAATCAAAGTAAAAGTCTGCGTTGTCATGGCATAGCTTGGAAAGAGACTACCGAACCTAATGGCTTTGGGATTCCCAATGAATCTGCGCTAGTAAATATGCCCTACCAGTTTCAAATTTCTGCGAATGAATACGGTCGGGTGCATGGCTTTTTTAGTGAAAATGTTTTTTATATTGTCTGGCTAGACCCAGACCACAATCTTTATAGTTGAAATGATTAGAAATATTGATTATTTGGGAGAATTAATGTTATCCACAGTCAGGAGACTCCAAGAGCGCATTGGTGTCAACTTAAGGTTCATTGCATAGTCCGGCAAGTCCGGCAAGGGTTGAAACCCCTGCCTCAAAGCTAAAGTCCTCTAAAAGAGGACTCATGATTTCTTCAGTCCTCATAGCGAGGACTTTTGCTATTAGACAGGGAATTAATTCACGCTTAGGACTCGTGGGATGACTAACGGACTTGGCGGGCTAACAGCTTAAGTTGACACCAACGATCGTTGCCGTGTCCTCGGTTACTAAAGAAAACGGGTTTCGACTTCGCTCAACCAGCAGGTTTTTACTAAATCTGTGGCTGCGACGAAATATTCTCGCAAAAAACCTGGTTTCTGCGCTATCTAGTCTTGTTTAAGAAAATTTTCCATAAAGAGCTAAAATAAAATTAACGCTTAAAAAACCTACTCCTAATACAAGAATCACAAAGATTGTGATACTCAAAATAGACTGGAGCCGATCGCCAATTCCGGGTTTTTCTGAGTTCATCGGTCAATTATTACCATAAATTTGGGACGGGCAATGGATGTTGACTAGGACTTACGCGCAAAATCCTGTAGAATAGGGGCGCGAAGGAGGCCGATCGCCACAAACCGCTAAATACACTAGACATATCATAATATGCCAGCCATCTTTAACTGACTCGCTCAGGTAAAAATATTAAGAGTGGCAGGAAATAATCTAAGAAATATAGTTTTAAAAAGGATAAAAATCAATGCTCCACCCAATCTCGCAACCTTACCAACAACGAGAAGATACTATGACCCAAAGAGTCCTGCGGCAGCCAAACCCCTCAGCCTCTAAGCAGTTGAGACAAACAGCCCCTCAAAGACACTGGCTGGAGTTGGCAGAATACGCCTCCCTCGCAGCCTCTGGTGTCGGTTCCCTAGCCGTGGCCCTGTCGGGTCAAGCTTTTTACGGTGTGGCCCCCCTAACTTTAGCTTTGTCGCTGAATGTTGCCAACCGTTATCGATTTGAGCAGCAAGTGCGGCTTTATCAAAACTCGGAAATTGCCACAGTGCAAAAGTCTGTCAACAAAGTGGAGAAAACTGCGGCGACGGTAATTCTCAAAGTCCGTAAGCAGTTGTCCGCAGATATAGAATCACTCCGCCAGCAAATGTCTGCACTACCACGGCCCGAAAGTTTTGAAGATTCCATCAATATTGAGCAGCAGTTGCTGAGCTTGGGGCAGTCGGTAGCTTCTTTGCAGGAAATTGTCGCCTGCGCTGTCCTAGATGTCCGCCACCAGGTGAGAGAACAACTTCAAGATTTATCCGTGGGAGCACCGACAAATCTCGAAGCAGTTGAACAGGCGATTGAGGAACTGCAAAGCGTGACTCAACTATTGGGAGAAACTTCCATCACCCAAGATGACTGGGAAGGAGTCAATACTCGATTTTTAGAAGTCCAGAAAGTAATTGCTAATCTCCAAAGCCAAGTGCAGGCTCAAGCACAACAATCGGGAGATTTATCCCTCGTCAAGGCGCAAATCGATAATTTGGAACAGGAACATCAAGAAGTTGTTAAACCCCACCTCAAGCGGTTAATTTCTGTGGTGAAGCAGTTGCAGAATACTTAGTAAAAGTTAGTAGTGGCGTTTCCGGTTGGATCGGAATTATTTAACCGCAGAGGACGCAGAGAGCGCAGAGGGAGATTCCAGTGAGATGAAGACAGGATTATGCTATTTGTGTTAAACAATTAAAAGCTAATCTATCTGGCTGATTTTTTTTCAACCTGTTACCAGAAAATTAAATGACTGCAACCGTCACGATTACGGAAAATCCGTTACTAATTGGCAAAGGATTGCCTCCTTTTGAAGCGATCGCGCCCGAACACATTATCCCTGCGATCGCCCACCTGCTGCCGCAACTAGAAGCAGAACTCACTGCTTTAGAAGTCTCTGTCAAGCCCACTTGGAGTGGCCTAGTAGAACCTCTACAGGAACTCGGAGAGCGTTTAAATTGGACTTGGGGCATTGTCGGACATTTGATGGGGGTGAAAAATAGCCCGGAATTGCGATCGGCTCACGAAACTGTACAGCCACAAGTAGTAAAATTTTGGAGCAAGCTCAGTCAAAGTAAGCCTCTTTACGAAGCTTTTAAAGCACTGCGCGACAGCGAAAGTTGGGATAGCCTGGAGTCAGCTCAACAGCGAATTGTAGAAGCTGCTCTGCGAGATGCTGAACTCTCTGGCGTTGGTTTAGAAGGTGAAAAAAAAGAGCGTTTTAATGCCATTCAATTAGAATTAGCAGAAGCTACTACTCTATTTTCCAATCACGTTCTAGACGCTACCAAAGCCTTTAGTCTCACTCTCACCAACAAAGATGAAATTGATGGTTTACCTCCGAGTTTGTTGAGTTTAGCAGCCCAAGTTGCTCGCAGCGCCGGCGCAGAAAATGCTGATGCTGAAAATGGCCCTTGGCGCATTACCTTAGACTTTCCTAGTTACGGCCCTTTCATGCAGCACAGCACCCGCGCTGATTTGCGGGAAAAATTGTACAAAGCTTTTATTAGCCGCGCTTCTAGTGGGGAATTGAATAACTGGCCCTTGACCGATCGCATTTTAGCACTACGCCAGGAACAAGCTGCTTTGCTGGGTTTCAGTAGTTATGCAGAATTGAGTTTGGCGAGCAAAATGGCTCCCAACGTTGCAGCAGTGGAAGCTTTATTAGAAGAATTGCGCCTCTCTAGTTACAATGCTGCGGTTAAAGATTTAGAAGAATTGCAGGCTTTTGCGGAGGCAAAAGGCGGACTGGAATCTGGGAATTTGAAGCACTGGGATGTCACTTTTTGGTCGGAACGGCGACGGGAAGAAATGTTTGCTTTTAGTGCTGAAGAATTACGTCCTTATTTTGCTTTACCACAGGTATTGGAGGGGTTATTTGGATTAGTCAAACGACTGTTCGGCGTGACAGTAATTGCTGCGGACGGTCAAGCTCCTGTGTGGAACAAAGATGTGCGTTATTTCCAAATAAATGATGAATCAGGAAATGCGATCGCCTATTTCTATTTAGATGCGTACAATCGCCCGGAAGAAAAGCGTGGTGGTGCTTGGATGAACGAGTGCGTGGTCCGGGCTAAATTTGTGGAAGCGGGTGTTACCAAGACGCGCTTACCGGTGGCATATTTGGTTTGCAACCAAAGTCCGCCCGTGGATGGTAAACCGAGTTTAATGACTTTCTTGGAAGTAGAAACTTTGTTCCATGAATTCGGTCATGGTTTGCAGCATATGTTGACCAAGGTCGATTATGCGGGAGCATCTGGCATTAATAATGTTGAGTGGGATGCTGTGGAGTTGCCCAGTCAATTTATGGAAAATTGGTGTTACGATCGCGCTACGTTGTTCGGGATGGCAAAGCATTATGCAACAGGGGAAACTTTGCCAGAACATTATTACCAAAAGCTGTTAGCAGCGCGGCATTACATGAGTGGTAGTGCCATGCTCAGACAAGTACATTTTAGCAGTGTTGATATCGAATTGCACCACCGCTATCAGCCGGGAGGTAGCGAAACTGTGATTGATGTCCGCAACCGGATTGCTAAAAATACTACTGTTTTACCTCCTCTGGAAGAGGACGCATTTTTGTGCGCTTTCGGACACATTTTTGCGGGTGGCTATGCAGCGGGTTATTACAGTTATAAATGGGCGGAAGTGCTTAGTGCTGATGCTTTTGCGGCCTTTGAGGAAGCCGGTTTGGAGGATGAAAGGGCGATCGCCTCTACAGGCAAGCGCTTCCGCGATACAGTATTAGGATTGGGTGGCAGTTTGCACCCGATGGAAGTGTTTAAAAGTTTCCGGGGACGGGAACCGAGCACTCAAGCTTTGTTAAGACATAGCGGTTTAGTGGCGGCTTAATCCACTCATACCAATTTCATAAAGTAGCGCTACATATCTACCCCCCCAACCCCCCCTTATTAAGGGGGGGCTAAGAACTACATTTGTAATAGGACTTTATGAAAATGGTATCAGGACATACCCACAGGGGACAAATAACCCGGTTTCTGTGAGAAACCGGGTTTTGTCGTATCAGTATTATTACGGCTATTATCCATTGAGTATTTGTGGAATTAAGTATGTAATTTTACTTAAAAATAGTGGTTGATAGTTTTTCATGTAGAGTGGATTTTGTTTGGATACAGATAATGCTTTTATTGGCAACTATAAATCGAAAACTTTACAAAATTTTTCAGATATCGGGCAAAATAGCTGCTATTTCTTAAAGTTTTCATAAACAAGGGGGACTATGACTGATGGGGATTTGGGCTGTTTCCTGTCAATCATTTTGCGATCGAATCAATCCGGGAGTCTAAAACTAAAAAAGTATTTGACCTGAGTTTGAAAGTGGTAAAAAAACAATATTTGTATATATGATGAGAAATTAGGAATAACAGTCGATCGTTCACCTATACATTCAGCTTTTCATGGATATTCAATTAATTAATATCGGTTTTGGTAATATTGTGTCTGCTAATCGAGTGATTGCCATTGTCAGCCCAGAGTCAGCGCCAATTAAACGGATTATTACCGATGCGCGGGAGCGAGGACAACTGGTGGATGCTACCTACGGACGCCGCACGAGAGCGGTTATTATTACGGATTCAAGCCATGTGATTCTCTCGGCGATTCAGCCGGAAACCGTGGCTAATCGCTTTGTGGTGAGCAAAGAGGGCCAAAGTCGGGATGATTGAGCTTGTGACGGTTGCAATTTGAGCGCCTACAGTCTAGACTGAGCGACAACTTAAATTGTTAAAAGTTTCTATTGTCAACATGAAATCAGGGAAATTAATTGTTCTGACAGGGCCTAGCGGTGTGGGGAAAGGCACCTTAGTTCGATCGCTCCTCATGCGCCATCCCGAATTGCATCTCTCTGTATCGGTGACAACTCGTGGGCCTCGTCAAGGAGAAATTGACGGACAACACTACTATTTTGTCAGTCGCAGTCGCTTTGAAGAAATGGTTGAGGCTGGAGAATTGGTTGAATGGGCTGAGTTTGCGGGTAATTTTTACGGTACTCCCTATTTTGCTCTCCAGCGGGGTATCGAAGCGGGTAAGTTGGTATTGCTAGAAATTGAGCTTGAAGGTGCTAGACAAATTAGAGATAAGTTTCCAGAGGCGCTGCGAATTTTTATTTTACCTCCTTCTTGGGAAGAATTGGAACGCCGTCTGCGGAGTCGGGGTTTAGATTCTGAAAGTGCGATTACCCGTCGGTTGTTACGGGCTAAAGCAGAAATTGAAGCTGCGGGAGAATTTGATTTTCAAGTTATTAATGATGATTTGGAAGTTGCTTTAAAAGGGCTGGAATCTGTTTTGACTGTTGAATGTTGACTGTTTCTTCCCTCGGACCTCCGACTGATATCAAATCCGTTGACATCGGAATTATTATTTCTCTGATCTCTTTCTCTGTGTCCTCTGTGTTCTCTGTGGTTTAATCATTCCGATACAACCGGAATTGATACGACTCGGTTCAGTCAGCGAAGCGGTGCGCGATCGCCTAGTCGAAGGGTCGAATGGCCCTCTTCCTTCTTCCTTCTTCCCTCTTCCTTCTTCCTTCTTCCTTCTTCTATAACCATTTTTCAGTGCGGGCTAAAACTTCGGTACTTTGTTTGATGGCTACACAAATTTTTAAATTCAATTCTAGTATATTTGATGCCGGGAATAATCTCCTGATTGGTTCAATTTCGCGGGCGGAACAACCCAACATTTCCATATAAGCTAGAGTCCATCCAATGGCTGCAATGTCAGTGATATTTCCAGTCCCTTCACAAAAGTGACAGCTAATTCCGGCTTGGGGGCCACACTCAGGACAAACCCAATTGCAGCTCGATAAATGTGGCGAATTTGTGCGAGTATTTGATGCGATTTTTAAGGCTTTAATGTGATTTTGAACTACTTGGTCAAAACTGCGAGCTTGCTTGAGGCGGTAGATGGATTTGCTGTGCGGTACCGAATATTCTGCTGGCTGTTGGGCCGCAATCATTGGTGCTGTTTGCTGTGCTATTCTATGTCGAGATTCCCCTAGATTTGCAGTTAGTTGAATGCCGTAATCCTTTAACTCTTGGCGATGCTCCTTCTGCTGAGATTCTGTCGAGGGAAAGGAGGAATTGGGATCGCCAGTGGTGAAAGATGGTTGAATGCGATCGGCTTCTGCTTGTATGGAGAGGTGATGTTCGATCGCCAGAGACCAAGTTCTTCTGTGTCGAATGTTGCCATATTTTCTGGCTTGTTCCTCAGTAATACCGATCGCCTCCGCCTCTTGGCGCAACATATTCATGGAAGTCATAGAAAGTGATATCATTAATAGATTATTTCCAAACAAGTTGAATAAATCACCTTAGATATATTAGCCTAGATTTGCCTTTCGTTACGACGGTCGATGACTTCAACTATTTCCGACAAAGCTTTATCTGTTGCTCGACTAACATCTTACCTCCAAGACTTGTTAGAGGGCGATCGCCGCTTGCAATCCCTGTGGGTAACAGGGGAGGTCGCCAGCGTTTCCGAACACCCCAGCGGCACCTATTTCACCCTCTGTGATGCCGACAAAAGCGCTGCTATTCGCTGCGTAGTCTGGAAATCTCAGCGAATAAAATTAATAGAGAAGCCGACAAAAGGAGCGAAATTGCTAGTAATGGGAAGCCTCCGGGTTTACAAAGTCCGTGGCGAGTACCAGTTGACTGTTTCCGAATGTGTCATCGCTGGGGAAGGCTTACAAGCTTTGCGATTGCAACAATTGCGATCGCGCTTGGATGCTGAGGGTTTGTTCTCTCCCGCCAACAAACGCCCACTCCCGGCACACCCAAAAATTGTGGCAGTGGTAACATCCGATACCAGTGCAGCTTGGGGGGACATTCAGCGCACCCTAACTCAAAGATATCCGCGTTTGCAGGTGTTGTTATCGCCCACAGCGGTGCAGGGAGAATCGGCTCCTGCTGAGATTGTTAGGGCGATCGCCCGCGTAGAATTGGATGGTAGGGCTGATTTGATCATTTTAGGGCGGGGTGGGGGTGCTGCGGAAGATTTGGCCTGTTTTAATGATGAGCGAGTGGTAAGGGCGATCGGTAATTGTGCGATTCCGATTATAACTGGTATCGGGCACGAAAGAGATGAATCCCTAGCCGATTTAGTTGCCGACAAGCGAGCTCACACTCCCACGGCTGCTGCTGAACAAGCCGTACCTAATTTAGCAGATATTTACTTCCAACATCGACAGCGAGTCGTCAATTTAGCACAGGTTGTCAGATCCAGATTGCAAAAAGAAGAAAAGCATTTACAACTACTGCAAAATCGATTAAAGCGTTTACCTGTAACCTCCCGAACTTTGCAGCAAGCCAGTGGTAAATTGGAAGTGCTGCAACAAAAGTTATCAGCATTAAATCCCGCAGCGGTTTTGGAAAGGGGTTACGCTGCGGCGATCCAAAGTGATGGTACGATCGTCCGTAGCACCGAGGGTTTAGTGTTGGGAGAGGAATTGACGCTGAAATTGAGTCGGGGCGTGGTGAAAGTTAAGATTGTAGAAATATTGGAGGCGACAGAAAAGTTATGATTAATTCGCCCTTGCGCCAGTCAGACTGGAATTATGAAGAAACAGTCGATCGCATAGAAGCAATAATTGAGCGAGTGGAATCGGGAGAATTGCCTCTGGAACAGGTTTTCGAGGAATTTTCGAGAGCTGTCGAGTATTTGCAGCAGTGCGAATTTTTTTTGGCGCGGGGAAAGGAGAAAATGGATTTGTCGATCGAGCTTTTGGATGATCAACCAGATTTTTAAACATGATAAAGGAAATCAGACTGCCGAAAGCACAGGCTCTAGCATTGAGATATGCAAATGTCTACGGCACACTAAGCTGTGGAGCATTTAAACCACTAACTATCCAGGTAGGGTGCGCCAGAAGTGAACATTGACTATACATGGGAAACGCCTTAAGACTGACGCACCCTACAATCGTCTTTTAAATGCTCCACAGCTTACGCGAATGCTTGGAGAGTGAACAGTGACCAACAATAACTTAACCTCCTTTTTATCGAGTCTAAGTAATGACAAACAGTAATAGTGCATTTACCAATTGGGGCTATAAGTACATAAACGCAGCGAGCGATCGCTTTATCTGTCAGATAGAAGGGTCAGATGCACTTAACGCCTATCCTGAGTTTAGAGATCGGCATATTCGTGCTGATGAGTTAATCTCTGAGCTTTTAGGGTCAGAGCCTTGTCTGTTCTATATTCGCAGACAGGGAGAAGGGAGGCAGCGTGAATACGAAAAATGGGAACTAACCATAGCAACAGACCGCGATGATTTTCCAATGCCCACCAAACTACAAGAACGGCAACAAACATTGCAATTGTGGGCAAGTGTACGTAAAGACGGTACAGGATTTTTGGGGTTAACAAAAATTAATTTGGTAGACACCGAACAAGGACAGATAAATGCCTTTTCTTCTGCTTGGCTTATTTATCTCTTGCCTAATGTAGTGCAAAACATCGGTATTCCGCAAGAAGCATTTGCACAAATAATAAAAATGCCAATGTGCGGTACTCATGTACCTACTACAGAGCAAATAAGAGTATGGGGACAGTATTTGGGGATTGAGCGCCGGACAGCCGAGAAACGTCAATTTTGCGTACCTTTTGTCAGTCACAAGTATCAGGCATCCAGACAACTTATCATCTTTACCCTTAATGTTGATTTAGCAACGAGTAATGGTTCAGTTTCCCTGGCTCTAGAGGATTTTTGGCAACGAGCAGGATGGGCTAGAAACGGTTTTGTTAACTTGTTTGGAAACTCTGCCGAATTAGGAAATCGTCGTGGACAAAGATTGGGAGAGATCGAAACAGTCGAACGCAGTAAAAATCAGCTAAAAGTACAGATTAATCTCGCTCTAGCTGATTCCCTAAACAACGGAGAACTCACGCTGCCCGACACTGGATTTTTATTTTTTGAAGATATTGGTGGTCTTACTCAAATTCGCTGGCAGGAAGAAGCCTTGGCTAACTTGCGGGAAGGTCATACCCATAATCTTTATTTAGGAGATTTTTTCTTTGATGCTACTAAAGCAAGACCGTTGTCTGTAACCTCCTCACTTTCAAAAGCAGATTTGTTACTGTCAGAGGCTAATGAAACTCAAATAGCAGCAGTGGAAGCAGTGCTAGCTGCTGAGGATTTGATTTTAGTTCAAGGCCCACCGGGAACAGGAAAAACTACAGTAATTGCGGAAATTTGTTATCAAGTGGCACGTAGGGGAGGCCGCACGCTAATTGTATCTCAAGCTAACCTCGCAGTAGACAATGCCCTCAGTCGATTAGCTCATCACTCGGTACTACGTCCCCTGCGAGAGGGAGATGCCAGCAACAAAGTTGGTAAAGAAGGAGAACCTTTTTTAGCCCACAGGGTAATAGATAGGTGGTTAGAAAATACTGCTGCTGACTGTGAAAAGCGTTTATTAGAGCCACGTCAAATTGTACAAAGTATAGGAGAATTGCTAACATCGCGAGAGCGATTTGTCGCCTATATTCAAATAGAAGAAAACTTCCCATTAGAACAGCAGCAACTACTAAACAGTCAAGCTGATTTAGAGTTAGTCTGCCAAGAACAAAGAAGTGCTTATCAGCAAGCTGCTCATAATCTTCTCCCCTGGGAAACTCTTGCCAATGATTTAAGCAATCTGATTGAATCAGCCTCTTCAGCAAATTGGGAAGACCCCAATATTAAAGAGTTAGTGGAAAGGTTAACTCCTTACATTACTACAAATGATGAAATTCATCACTTGTATCTAAATGTTGAGCGCTGTCAACAAATGTCTGCCGAACTCGATCTTACTGTTCCGCCCTATCCGCCCTTGGGGTTGGCATTCTGGTTCCGCGATGTTATGTCTGAAAAAATTCAGACATCGCTCACTTGTGTTAATGATTCAGTCGCCGCGATGAGCGCAATTGAAAGGCAACGCGAATGGCAATTATTATCTGATATTGTTATGGATCTAGATAAGTTACTCAGTGAAAATTATCGAGGTTTGAAGGGTTATATAAACAAAACAATTGATTATTTTTTTAATCTATTAAAGGGAGAAAAAAGGTCACACACACAGGCAAAAAAACAAAGGTCAATTAGAGAAAAATATGCAATTCTCCAAGAGCAGCATACTAACTTTGCCCTTGATACAGCTTACCAAAGATTACATCAACTGACTGAATTATTAGATATCCCCAAAACCTGGCAAGTTATAGCTCAACAATATCTTACTCAGCCCCATAATCCTCTTAATCAAGCTATAATCTTAGAAAAAGAAGTGCGTTCTTATTCAAGCAAAATTGAGAATTTTTTGAACTTTTGTTTATTATTAGAACCTCTAGCAATTCTTGACAATGTTAATGACAGATTTTATAGCCAATTTAAGCCTCTTAAAGAAGAGGTAGAAAGTTTATTAAGTGAACTTAAAAAAAATGAAAATAAACTCAACGAAGCAACAGTACAGTTACAAATAAAATCCGAACATTTGGCAGCAGAACAGAGCTGGTGGCAATCAGTATGGTCAACAATTCCCGAACGCCTAAAACGAGATATTTCTTTTACAGATATATTCGCTCCAAAATTCTTAAAAAATGTTTCACTTTATTTGGATTCATGGCAAAAAGAGCTTGCTGAGGCAGAGGCTTACCTTAACCGATACGAGGCTACCATGCAAAAGTGGATTGACAGGTTACTCGATCCATCAGACACAGACCTCGAAGCAATCAGCAAAAAATATTTAGAGAATGTTAATGTTGTTGGTATTACCTGTATGAAAGCAGCCAAATGGAGTTTTTCTCAAAAATTTAGCAGATTTGATGTTGTGATTATTGATGAAGTGAGTAAAAGCACTCCTCCAGAATTGCTGATTCCGGCACTGAAAGGCAAAAAAGTTGTGATGATTGGTGACTATCGCCAGTTACCACCTATTCTTGATGAGGAAAATTTAGATGAACTAGCTGAAGAACTTTCAGTTCCTAGAGAGAACGTCCAATTTTTAGAAAATTCTTGGTTTAAGCAGCAATTTGAAGCAGCGACGAGTGTGCAAAAAGGCATAACCCAAAAGTTGAATATCCAGTACCGTATGCACCCTCAAATTATGGAGGCTATCAACCAGTTTTATAACGAGGGTGATGGGGGTTTAAGCTGCGGACTTGCAGATCCAGACAACCAACGAGCGCATAATTTAGGAGGTAAACTTATTCGGGAAGATCAGCATATAATCTGGGTCAAAATACCTTCGGATATAAGATATCAAGAGAACCGAATAGGAACTTCTTATCAAAATAATAAGGAAGTTGCTATCATAGAAAAATTGTGTGAACAGATGAACAAAGCCTGGGCTGCGAAAGTGGCCAACGGTGAACCCAAAAAAGAGATAGGCATCATCACTTTCTATGGTGCTCAGTTGCGACTCATTGATGAGCGCATCTCTCGTACTAATCGTTTTCCTAACCTTGACATTCGCACTGGCACAGTCGATCGATTTCAAGGAATGGAAAAATCTGTTGTCATCGTTAGTATGGTTCGCAATAACCGCCGAAGAATAGTTGGATTTGCTAAAACACCAGAGCGAGTTAATGTAGCTTTTTCTAGGGCAAAAGAATTACTGGTAATTGTGGGATGTCACGACCTTTTTACAAGCATCCCCATCTACAAAGAAGTTTCAAAAGTTGTCGAGCGTTATAGAGGTTTTATAGATGTCTCCAGCATTCCCTGACCAACAAATGGATTCTCAATTAACAGAATTACGAGAAAAATTGGAATCTCCCAATTTATCATTCATAGCAGGAGGCTATCTTCGCTACAGCGTGCGTCAAACAACTGTACAGGTAGCAGTAAGCGAGCCCCGCAGAGTAGATATATTTGAGGAATTTGTCTTGCACTCTGCTCTTACTCTTAATCCTCCTCCGATAGAAGCTGAAATAGCTGAGATGCTGGGGATAGATCCGATGTTTGTGCGAGATACTACGAAGACACTTCAGACTTATAACAATTTGGTGATTGGTTCTGAATCTGGGATTATAGTTAAGCCTTTGACGCAAGAATTATTTATCGAAAAAAAGTGTATTCTCAAGCCTAAATCAACGCAAAATATCTATGCAATAGAAGATTTCTTAACTGGAGATTTTGATTTTACAACTACACCTGTTAAAAATGCTCCGGTTTCTCTAAACATAATAGATGATTTAATTAACGACCAAAATCAACTTACTAACGAGTCGCGCTTGAGCCTTGAAGCCATAAAAGGTTTTATTTGCAAAAATAATGATGTTTTTGTCACCGGATATAATGAGATTGAATCAAAAAAAGTTTATAAAATTATAGGAGTGCTGGCTTTTCAAAATATCAAAGGTGATTATTTAATAAAAGCTTTTCTTGGAAATAGTGAACTTCAAGAGATTTCTAATAAGCTCACAAAACTAACAGAACAACAGCAATTAACTCTGGAAAATTTGGGTGATTTATTAAGTCCTACTATTCCTAGTGAGGTTATAACCTCTGTAAGGGATTCGAGTATTTCAAGACTTTTGATCGGACGAAACACAAGAAGGTTTATCGAACCTGAACGGGTTTACATAGGTTTGCCACTACGTCTTGCTCATGTTGTACTGTGGGTTGACCGTAAATATAGAACAAACCCTCTTTCACACATACCTGGTGGAAGTGATGTGGTTGTCGAATATCATGATGGATCAGCTTTGGGCTATGACTGGATAAAAGACCCTTGGGCTTATATTAGAACCTTTTTTGCCGGACTTGTAGAGTATGGCTCGGATGAATCTCATTCAGGTTCTCCAGGAACAGGTAGAACCTCTGATCCTAAAAAAGGCGACTTCAACAAATTAGATGAAAAAATTCAACTTGAAATTACCAAAAACAAAATTGCGAGATTTTATGCCAGGAAATATAACAATGGGGAGGAATATTCCACAGCTGCCTTTGTAGAGGTATGGAACTCAGAAACATCCAAGGAAATGCCGTGGAATGCTTTAAAAAGATTTGCCACTAAACCCCAAAAGCAATATTACTTTGACTTTGATCAAGTTTCAGAGTTTAACCCTACAAGTATATTGGATTACTATGGATATGAGCCAGAATATGAAGATCCTATAGATAAAGCTGAACGACTATTTGGTATTCCCGATCCCAGGCTGGTAGAAGATTAGCGTAATAAGCTGTTACGCATTTAAACCACTAACGATCCAGGTAGGATGCGTCAGCTAGAACACGCTTAGCTTACATGGGAAACGCTTATTTAGGCTAAGCACCCTACAATCGCCTTTTAAATGCCGAACAGCTTATCTGATCTGTAAAATCAGCAACCAATGAAAAATTTTCCATAGTCAGTGGTAAATTTAAGTCTTTGGCGATCGCCTGAACTACAGCATAACTCTCTGGATGAACTGCTGTATTATCCAACAAGTTTTCGCCGTTGCGAATGCGGAGAAATCCGGCTGCTTGTTCAAAAGCTTTGGGGCCGAGTTTTGGCACTTTCAGGAGTTGGCGACGATTTTTAAACGCGCCGTTTTCGTTGCGGTAATTGACAATATTTTTGGCAACCGTTGGGGTCATTCCTGACACAAATGTCAGCAGTTCTTTGGATGCTGTATTTAAATCTACTCCGACATAGTTGACGCAACTTTCGACTGTTTCATCTAGTTTCTTTTTGAGCAGTTTTTGGTCAACATCGTGCTGATATTGTCCGACTCCGATGGATTTGGGGTCGATTTTCACAAGTTCGGCTAAAGGGTCTTGTCGCTTGTTCCCCGGTTCCGCCGGGGGTTGAAACCCCCGTCTCATAGCACAAGTCATCTAAAGATGACTGAATAAATGAATTATTCCCAGTCGGTTTCAACCGACTTTCGCTATGAGACGGGGATTTAAATCCAAATCTGGTTTTTCCCAATTGCAAACTACCGGGAGCACCGTGAGAAATTATATGAATGCTGTCAATATTTTTGCGATCGCCCAAAATTTCCGTAATTTGCTCGATCGCATCCCTGTTCGCATCTAATATTACGACTTCCGTACCCGGTTTTACCCCGGCAATCAAACTTTGATAATCTTCTACTTTACTGTCGATAAAGGCGATCGCACTTACGGAAACTTTCGTATTTAAATTTGGCATAATACACCTGATTGGGGGTAAAAAAAGACAAGAATTACCCGGTTTCGCGACTTGCATCCGAAACTATTTTTGAAACTTGTAGCAACTCTAACAGTATTTTCCGAGAATATATGTAAAGTTTTGATTAAAAATTATTTTTTAAATAAAATCTTGATGAAGAACGGAAAGTTTATTAAGTGATATTACGGACAAAAACTGTTACATTTAATTTAAATAGACAAAAAATAATCCCGGACTTACCCACGAGGGGTCAAAAACCCGGTTTCTTTGGTACTTCTATGCAAATCCCCACCAAATTATTTCAAACTTCCATCTATCCCTGCTAAAATCGCCTCAGCCTCCCCACACAAAGCAGCGTGACAGCAACCGTTACTAGCCAACAATCCCCCCCACTGACTCACATCTCCCCGGTTATATTGCAAAGCAGAACCGTCAAAACGAGTAAATCGGCCCCCCGCTTCCGTCAAAATCAATTCCGGCGCCGCCAAATCCCAATCTTTAGGCGCAGACTTTCCCGACAGCGCAATATAAACATCAGCCCTTTGTTCCACAATTGTCGCAACTTTACAGCCAATACTGCCCACAGCTAGTTGATTTTGACAAGGCAGTTTATGCAATAATTTATTAAAGCGATCGTCCCGGTGACTGCGACTGGTTACTATCGATAAATCTGCCACTAGATTGCGCCCAGAAACCTGCAACTTTACCGTAGAACCATCTCGACTTTCCACAAAAGCACCAGCATCTTTGATGGCGTAAAAAATCTTTTCTTGTTCCGGCAAAGCCACCACTGCTAATACTGGTCTTCCCTGATATGCTAAAGCAATATGAACTGCAAATTCCCCTGTCCTATCAATAAAATCTCGCGTTCCATCCAAAGGGTCAATAATCCAAACCCAACTTTGAGGTAAGGGAATTTGGCCGTGAATTTCTAAATAAGCTTTGTAAGTTTCTTCGCTAAGATACCCAAATTCTGCATTCCCTAAAGCTGATTGTAATTCAGCGAGAATGTAAGCATTGACAGCGACATCGGCGGCGGTGACTGGCCCATCTTTTTGTTCTTGGATGTCGAGGTTTGGAGTCTGGGAATCCTGGCGATAATAGGATTGTAGGATATCTGATGCACCCCTGGCGATCGATCGCACAATTTCGCTGATTTCTTCTAATTTTTTCATGCTTTATTTATAAATTCCGGTAGGCGCCAGTTACTATTTAATTCATAATAATCGAAAAAACTGCAACTGACGCACCCTACCAATTCTACTCGTTCCCAGGCAGAGCCTGGGAATGCCTACCCGGAGGCAGAGCCTCCTTCTTCCTGTTAGTATAATCCGAGGCAGAGCCTCTAGATATGCGTTACCAGGCTCTTCCTAGTAACGAGAGAAACGAGAGAAAACGCCTCATGTAGGGGCGGTGCTCCGTGCCCGCCCCAGAAAATTACCAATTAATATGAGGATATTTCCACTCATAATAATTGGGAAATACAAAATTAGTAAACGAAACCGAAATACTCACATCCAAGGATTTTACATGATGCCACCAACCCACAGGAATAAAGATAGCTTCTCCCGGTTCCAAAATCACTTCAATGATTTTCGCTTCTCTGTAAAGAGGATACTTTTCATAGTCGGGATTTTCGCCATCAACCTTACTAAAAACACCCACATGATTGTAAAGCAGAGGTGTTTGTTGGGGACAAATTAATTTAATTAATTTCCGACCCGAAACTTGCGCTAAAATTAAATTAACTGGGTCATGGTGTAGGGGCGTAATCGTACCTTTTGGACCGAACCAAAAGAAAACTCTACCGCTTGTTTCCGCAGGATTTAAGTATTCTGGGAAAATTTCGATGTCATTAAATAGAGGTTTGAATTCCGCTCTTTCCAGAGTTTGGTTGTTAGCCACCATGTAGCAGTCATTGGTGGGGCCACCATTGACCACCATATCCACGTATTCGCGGAATAATACAGTTTTTTTGTGATTTTCGATTTTAATTTCGTAATCGGGGTCAGAGTTCCGGTTGACTTGAATTTGCACCTCTGCATCGCCGTATTTTTGCTGCAAATACTCCGGTGTCCACAATTGCAACGCTTTCCAATTGTGCATGATGTTGGTAATAATTACTGGCGTATTTTTGGCGTAGTAATTTTCTAGGAAATATTCTCGCGAAAGGCTGCTTTTACGTTCGATTGTCCCGTATTTTGCAGACAGGGATGCTAATTGATTGTTAATGCTAAGTTGGGATTCTAATTTCTGCAATAACTGCACGTATTGATTACCTGCTTGGAAGTAGGGGTGAGAGGATATTTCCCGGACTTCTGCTGTGGCTGTTTCTGCATCTATACCGGTACTTACTAGGGCTTGAATGATTTCGGCATCGGGTTTATTTAATAATTTGTTGGCTGCTACCCACTGTCTCATGTTGTCGGGGACTTCTTTTTTGCTTGGAGTAAGTAGATTTTGCAGGTTTTGCGTCAGCCATTCTAGATTAACCTGCTGTTGGTCAGTCATGGTAATCCGCAAAGGGGGAAGTGTGATGGTTAGGGGTTGGGTATCAGGCATGATTTTGGTATGTTGTTTTGGGACTAAGTATAGCTATTTTAGCGAACCGCGAAGGCGCAAAGGGCGCGAAGGAAGATTGGGATGAGGTTTACAATTTTTGTCGGGGGTGTTTTTATGATTTTAACTTAGGGAGTGTTGTCTGTTCAAGTTTTCTGGCTGGGAGTGGTTTTTCCCGGATATTTTGGTAAGTTTTACTTGAATATTAACTATTTTTCATCCAGCTACGGGTTCCGAATTCTTTGCAGGAATCAGCAGCGATTTTGGCTGCTGCGCTGAGACTGTCTGTAAAGTTTTTTTGCAGAATATAGTGACAAAAAGATCCGTGAAAAATATCGCCAGCACCTAAAGTGTCTGTGGCTTCAATTTGAGGTATTTCTATACTGCCATAGTTGCCATTGCTGAGGTATGAAATCGGTTTTTCGCCACGAGTGATGGCAATATTTGGAATTCCGGCTGCTGATAAATAAGCAAACACTTCTTCTGGGTTGTAGCAGTTGGGTGGATGAAAATTATCGGAGCATATAGCCCATTCGATAAATGGTAATATTTCGTCTAATCCTGGTTTCCAACTGCCTCCGTCGAGTACCATTGGGGTGTTCTGGGACTTGGCAATTTTAGCAATTTGTGTGCTGGCTAATATTTGGTGTCCGTCTATCAGGACAATATTAACGGATGTTAAAATATCTGGGTTAATTGTTTGAGTGTCAACCTGGGATTTTGTAGCATTAATCGAGATTACCGATCGCTCTCCGGTTCCTTGAGTTACAATAATTGAAGAAACTGGCGGTGAGTCCGATCGCCTCAGTCCTAAATCGATTATCCTCACATTATACTCAGCCAGGTCATTTTTAATTAATTGGGCGATCGCATGAGTCCCCAAAACCCCAGCCCATATCGCCCTATTCCCCAAATAACTAAAAGTCACCGCAGCATTCGCCGCCGGCCCGCCCGCTGCAATGGTACAATCGGAAGCAACAACTTTTTGATTTTCACCAGGAGGCTTCTGGGCCAAATAAATTAAATCCAAAGTCCCCAATCCCAAAAACAATCCCGTTTTCATATCTGCGTTAATCCGCGTTTATCTGCGGTTAAAAAATCTACATCTTAAAATGCAAGTAAATCCCCATACAGGAACACTTTACATCGTCGGAACCCCGATCGGCAACCTCGAAGACATGACATTTCGCGCCATCAAAATTTTGCAAGCAGCAGACTTCATCGCCGCCGAAGATACCCGCCACACAGGTAAACTTTTGCAACATTTCCAAATCAAAACGCCTCAAATCAGCTATCACGAACACAACCGACATCAACGACTTCCCGAACTCATCGACAAACTGCTTTTAGGCAAAGATATCGCCCTAGTTACAGATGCTGGAATGCCCGGAATTTCCGACCCAGGTTCCGAGTTAGTCAAAGCTTGCGCCGATGCTAATATTAACATCATCCCCATTCCCGGAGCCTGTGCTTGCATAGTAGGAATCAGTGCATCAGGATTACCCACCGACAGATTTGTGTTTGAAGGTTTCTTGCCAGCGAAAGGTCAAGAACGCCAACAAAGTTTAGAAGCTTTGCAAATAGAATCTCGCACCATTATCTTATACGAATCTCCCCACCGATTGCGACAAACTTTACAAGATTTAGCAAATGTCCTGGGAAGTGACAGACAGATTGTACTGGCGAGGGAATTGACAAAGATGCACGAAGAGTTTTGGCGTGGTAGTGTAGAAAGTGCGATCGAACTTTACACAAATAATGAACCCAAAGGAGAATTTACCCTCATCATCGGCGGCACCCAAACAGCAACCCCAGTATTCTCCGAAGACGCCATCAAAGCCGAATTACAAACATTAATCAGTGAAGGAATAAGCCGTTCCCAAGCCAGCCGCCAACTAGCCCAACAAACATCCCTCCCCCGCCGCCAAATCTACCAACTCGCCCTCACACTAGACGACAACCAATCACCAGAATAAACCTCCCTTCCTCCCCTCTGCGCCCTCTGCGCCCTCTGTGGTTAAATAAAAAAAGCCAGACAATCATACTAAAAACTATATGGTACGCGGAAACTACGATCGACAAAAACCATATTTAAGCAACCCCCACATCAACAAACCAATCGCCGAGATTTATGCAGACTTAGACGCCTTTAGCTGGGAAATATTCGAGGATCAACCTCACCGCTTCGATACAGTAAGTTTCTACGTCTTACTTCCCCCATTGTTTTACGAAGGAAAATTCATCAAAGGCATTTACTTCAGCGAAGGAGTCGAACTCATCAAAAAACTCTTTCCCCAACTTGAATCAGTATTTTTTGCCTTTACCTATTCTCCCGGAATCTCCTATTCTTGGGCCCCCGTAGCCGAGGCCTATTCCAGCTTGTACAAAAACCCACAGCGGGAAAAATGGTTTCGCGAAACTTATCCCGATCGCGCCCACAAACCAATTATACCACTACAAGACACCGACTTCATCAACGAATACCTAATTTCCCCTAGAAATGTCCCTGAAAAAGACATCGACTTACTAGCCGTCGCCCGCATCTCCGCAGAAAAAAACTTACCCACAATCGCCAAAGCCTTAAAAATTTACCGCCAAAAATACCCGCAAAAACCAATAAAATTAACAGTTGTCAGCGGACACGATTTTGATGCAAACAACCTCAAAACCCTCGACGAGTACGCCTTAAAAGAATGGCAGCAAGTCGAGACAATTTTAGGTGATCCCTCAGACTACATCAACCTACTGCCGAGAGTTGACTACTACAACGAAATGCCTCTGTATTATTCGCGAGCCAAAGCATTTGTTCTCGGTTCCCTCCTCGAAGGAAAAAACCGAGGAATCACCGAAGCTATGAGTTGCAACGTTCCCGTAATTTGTTTCCAAGAATTCAATCAATACGCCAGAGGAAACGCACCTGTTTTCCCCGAAGGTGCAGGGCTGTATGCTAAATTCGAGCCAGAATCTTTAGCTGATACTATATATACAGTATTGGAAAATCGGACAGAATTCAAACCGCGACTTCAGTATTTAAAACATTGCGGGCGCAAAAACTTTTTCAATACTTGCATTGACAGTTTTCCTTACTACCAGCACAACATTCCTGACTACAAGCCTGGAGATGCGATTAACAATTTGTGGCTGGATTTAGCAGTTCAGCAAAACTATCAAGTTAGTTTGAATAGCTTCTTGTACGGAGGTTCACATCTTTCTCACCTGCGGGGAACAAATACAATTCAGCAACATCTCGGCGAGTTGACAAAGTTTATAGCTGAGTAAGATACCCACAGGACACGGCAATGCTGTGTCCTGTGGGGGATATGCGGCACCAAAGCCGATCGCAATTGTCTAAAACCTCATAATGCGGATTTGAGATAAGTTAGTAATTTACGATACAGTAAAAACCATATTTATGGTATTATGAAATATAGTGAGTATAAAGGTTCGGGCAGACAGCAAAAAAAGTTATTTAACTGTTATAAATTATTGAAATTAGAGATCATTCAGTAGGAGAAACAAAGAATGCAGGACTTGAAAGTTGTCATTATCGGTGCGGGAATTGGCGGCTTAACTGCGGGAATTGCCCTACAACAAGCTGGCTATGAAGTTGAAATTTACGATCGCGTAAAAGAACTGCGCCCCGCCGGAGCAGGCATCTCCCTATGGTCTAATGGAGTCAAAGTTCTCAACCGCCTCGGCTTAGGCGAAGAAATGGCAAAAATCGGCGGGCAAATGGAGCGCATGGAATACCGGACCAAAACAGGCGAACTCCTGAACGACATCGATTTAATGCCACTAATTGAACAAGTTGGTCAGCGCCCCTATCCCGTTGCGCGTCGCGATTTGCAAAATATGTTGCGCTCGGCATTTCAGGGAGAAGTCAAGCTCGATCGCAAATGTATTGCTATAGAAGAAGATGAAAACAAAGTAACAGCAATTTTTGAAAATGGAGACCAAGCCCAGGGCGATTTATTAGTCGCGGCTGACGGCGTGCGCTCGATTTTGCGTACCTATGTACTGGGCTACGAAGTAGAACCCAAATACGGCGGTTATATCAACTGGAATGGGTTAGTTCCAGCCGATGCAGAACTCGCGCCGAAAAACACTTGGGCGATATATGTCGGCGATCACAAACGGGCATCAATGATGCCAGTTGCGGGCGATCGATTTTACTTTTTCTTAGATGTTCCCTTACCCAAAGGGACTCCCGCTAATCCCGATAATTACAAAACGGAACTCAAAGAACACTTTAAAGGTTGGGCCGAACCCGTGCAGTTGCTGATAGATAGGTTAGATCCCGCAGCGGTGGCGCGGCCGGAAATTCATGACGTAGGACCGATAGATTCTTTCGTTCGCGGTAAAGTAGCTTTGCTGGGAGATTCCGCCCACGCCACCTGCCCGGATCTCGGCCAAGGAGGCTGTCAAGCCATGGAAGATGGGCTGGTACTGAGTAACTACCTTTTGAGTACGAATTTGGGGGTAGAAGACGCGCTCAAACGTTACGAAACCGAGCGCAAACAGCGGGCCAATGCCGTTGTCGAAAAAGCCCGACAGCGCGCGGAACAAATACACGGCAAAGATCCGATAGTCACAGCAAAATGGTACGCACAATTAGCCTATGAACGACCAACTGATGTCACAGATGCGATCGCCAAAGTCATCTCGGCCGGCCCGTTACACTAATAGAAAGAAACTAGCGCCGTTAGTCTGGTTCCCAGGAAGAGCCAGGGAACCGATATCACTCTTGCTCTGCCTCGCTTTTAAAACAGCAAAAATGGAGGCAGAGCCTCTGGATATGCGTTACCAGGCTCTGCCTGGTAACGAGTTGACGAGTAGAAATTAGCAGTTAATCAATCATTCAATAATGTCAGGAAAACTTACTACTCACGTTCTCGATACAGCCCGCGGGTGTCCGGCAACAAATATGTCGATCGCCCTGCAATGTATTGACCAAAAATCCGGCGCAAAAACCCTGTTGAAAACTGTAACAACGAATGCCGACGGCCGCACCGCAGCCCCGTTACTATCAGAAAGCGAACTCAAACCAGGAGTTTACGAATTAGTCTTTTCCGTTGGTGAATACTTCGCGCAATCTGCCGAAAATTTACCAGAACCGCCTTTTTTAAATAGCATTCCGATTCAATTCGGCATCGCCGATATCACCGCACACTATCACGTACCTTTGCTAGTTTCCCCTTGGTCTTATAGCACCTATCGCGGTAGTTGAAGAGAAGGAAAAAGAACCCCCCTACCCCCCAGGGCTGTTTCATTCTCTTGTAGGGGCTGCCCCCCGTGGCTGCCCCAATGCCTGAAATGACGGAAAAATCCTAGGCCATGAGGGCGGGCACGCACCATCCACCGCCCCTACAAAATCATCGTTTTTTGGAGAATGAAACAGCCCTGCCCTTGGGGGGGTTCTTCTTCCTTCAATAACTACTTTCCAGTGGCTATGATGCTAATAAATCCTGAATTATGCTAACTAATTGCTTTAATTTTACAGGCTTAGTGAGATAGTGATTCGCGCCAGCTTCTAGACATCGTTCCCCATCGCCCGCCATCGCCAATGCAGTCAAGGCAATAATCGGAATATTTGCCAATTGGCGATCGCTGTGAATCTGCTTAATCGCCTCTAAACCCTGGATTACTGGCATTTGGATATCCATCATAATTAAGTCAGGAATCGATGATTTAGTGAGGGCGATCGCCTCGGCACCATTTTTCGCCACCACCATCTGATATCCCTTAGCTTTTAAGTAGCCACAAATTGTATTAACATTCGCTGGATTATCATCCACCAACAATAGCAAAGGCGAAGTTGTTACTGCAACCTTTTCCCTCAAACTATCTTCCAAATTAGGCCTTTTTGAATCCACCGGCTCAGAAACCTGCATCGTCAAATTGCCTGCGGGTAAATCGAAACTAAAACAACTACCCACACCAACCTCACTCGTCACCGAAACTGTTCCCCCGTGCATAGATACCATCCGCTTCACCAGAGACAAACCCAAACCAGTACCCATATACTGACGATTCAAAGCACTATCAATTTGCACAAAAGGCTGAAACAACTTCTGAATATTTTCCGCTGTGATACCAATCCCAGTATCACTCACCGCCAACCGAATTGAACTTGATCTAGTTGGATAATTTGCCTGTGTTGGTAATATTTCGCTTGGTTGGATTGTCACCTCCAAAATCACACTGCCACCTTCAGGAGTAAACTTAATCGCATTATTGAGCAGGTTAATCAAAACTTGTCGAATTCGACGTTCATCCACCACTATTTCTGGGAGCTTCGCGGGAATTTTTACCTGAAGTTGAATCCGTTTTTGTAAAGCTTGCTGTTTCACCAAAGTCAAACTCGACTGACACAAACTATCCACGGCTGTGGGACTACAATTTAATTCTACCTGTCCCGATTCTATTTTGGCAAGATCGAGAATATCATTGATTAATGATAACAGATGATTCCCACTATGCTCAACTGTTTGCAAAGCTCGTATTTGTCGCTCGTTAATAGGGCCAAAAATCTCATCCTGTAAAGCCTCTGTCATCCCCAAAATAGCGTTCAGGGGAGTTCGCAATTCATGGCTCATGTTCGCCAGAAATTCATCCTTGAGACGAGTAGCGCGGGCAAGTTCTTGGTTGGAAATAGCCAACTGTTGATTAATTTCAGTAAGTTTTGTTTCTGCTTGTTGCCGTTCCTGCAACTCCCTTTGCAACCGTTCAAAAAGATTTGCCTGCTGAATGCCGATCGCCAATTGGTTGGCAATTTGCTTAACTAAATTAATCTCCGACTCTCTCCAATAGCGGGGTCTAGAACATTGATGGATGCACAACAATCCCCACAAATTCGCTCCATCTAATAATGGCACTGCTAGATTTGCCCGCACCTGAAATTGTGCCAAAATATTGATGTGACATTCTGTCAGTCCAGAATCATAGATGTCACTGACTTTCTGAATTCTACCCTCGTGATAATAAACAGCGTACTGTTCGCCGAAGCAATGATCGTGAATTTTATTCGCCATCACAGAATTAAATCCTGCTACCACAGATTCAGCCACAAACTCACCATCATTAAAGTTAGAATTAGAAGCAAACTGAAAAATGCCCACTCGCTCCGCATCAATTAAATGACGAATATCCTCCGTAGCCCTGGCAAAAATAGTTTGCAAATCCAGGGATTCACGGATACGTTGGGTTATTTCTCTCAGCAAAGATTCCGTTTTTACTTGTCTGTGAATCAACAAATCTTTGGCTTGTCTTTCTTTTAGTTCTAATTGCAATTGTTGATACAAATTAGATTGTTGAATAGCGATGGATAATTGGTTAGAAAGTTGTTTCATCAAATCAATTTCCCAGTTTTGCCAGTCACGAGACTCCTCGCACTGATGAGCGATTAATAATCCCCAAAGTTCCTGTTTATCCACAATGGGTAATACCAGTTTTGCCCTGACTTTGATTTGCCTTAAAAAATCTACCAAACAAGGCAAAATAAACCCATTTTCTCGATCGCTCAAAGCAAAAATTCTGCCATTTAAGTATCGCTGATAGTTCTCCTTGGGGAAAATTTCTTCGGGGAAGTTTATATTTAAAAGTTTCAGACAATGCGGTGCAACGGATTCCGCAATCGCAGCCCCTGTACCACTGGGATAGACACGATAGATCAACACTCTGTCTACCTTCAGAATCTGGCGCACTTCTGCCACTGCTGTATTCAGAATCTCTTTGAGATTCAGAGAAGCCCGTATCCGCTGAGTGATGAAGGTGAGGATGCGTTCCTGTTCTGCTTGTTGTTGCAAGCGAATTTCAGCTAGTTTGCGATGGGTAATATCTTGAAAAGTACCAAGTAATCCGACTATTTCGCCTTTGATGTTTCGCAGAGTAATCTTATTAATTTCCAGCCAAATTGTAGAACCGTCAGCCTGAAGCATTGTCTTGATAATTCCCAGTTTAGCTATACCTGATTCCATGACTTCTGCATCATCAGTTCGGTAAAAAACTGCTTCCCTTAGTCCCCAGTCAAAATCCTCATCAGTCTTGCCTAAAATTTCCTCTGGAGACGCTAAACCACCCACCTGGGCAAAATATAGATTGCAACCTAAAAAAACAAATTCTCGATTCTTCCAAAATACTCCCAGGGGAAAAGTATTGAGAACTGTTTGCAAAAATTGCTTGGATTCGCGCAAAGCTTCTTCTGCTAAGAAGCGTTCGGTAATATCCTGTCCCAGACCAATGCTAGAACCGTTAGATAAACGAATTTGAGACCAGCTAGTAATCAACTTTCGCCCGTCACGCACCTGAGTTTCAAAATCTTGCCAACTAGAATCAGCCCGAATCATGTGAGCGACTACTTTGCGATAATCATCAACATTGGGATAGCAGGATGCTAGAACATCAATTTGGTTGTATTCTTCCTGGTGCCAACCAATTACCCGCTCCATTTCTGGGTTAATCATCACTGTTTCCCCAGTGGCTGAAAACAAACCAATCATTAAGGGAATGTGATCGAAAATAGTCTGAAGTGTTTCCTTCTGTTGGCGCAACTGTTCCTCAGCTAATTTGCGATCGCTAATATCCATCACAATGCCAAACAATCGGACAACCAGATCCTCAGCATTATAAGCAGTTTGTCCCTTAGCAAAAATCCAACCTAGGGAGCCATCAGCTCGGATAATTTGCTGGTCTATTTCGTAGTGTTTACCACCTAGTTGCATAACTCCTTTGATGGTTTTACGATGATAGGCCCAGTCCGAGGGATGGAAATGCTGTCTGAGTTGCTCAAAACTCAGGTGCTGATGATGAATCTCCAATCCCAAAATCTCGAAAATCTCAGGAGAACCAGTAATCTTAGACTCGGCTAAATCAATTTCCCAATGGCCAAGACGAGCAATGTGTTGAGCTTCCTGTAGGCGAGATTCACTGCGATGTACTTCTAGCGTCCGTTGTTCTACCCTTTGTTCTAATTCTTGATTGAGTTGGGACAGTGCTTCTTCCGCCCGTTTGCGATCGCTAATATCAGTAATTGTGCCGATATAACCCACAATCTGCCCGTTTTCGTCCCTTTCTGCCGATGCTTGCCCAAACACCCAACTGACAGTATCATCCGATCGCCCAAAGCGGTACTCTAACTTAAAAGGGCGATGTTCTAGGGCGGATTGATACCACTCGGCGCTAATCCTGTCCCGATCCTCTGGATACAAGCCTTGAATCCAACCCGTACCCAATGCTTCATCGGGTGTAAGTCCAGCAATTTCACACCAGCGATCGTTGACAAACAAGCAATTACCGCTAGTATCCGTGCGGAAAATCCCCACGGGAGCAGATTGAGCCAAAGTCGCAAAACGTTTTTCGCTTTCTCGCAAATCGGCCTCCACCCGTCGTCTTTCTGCCAACTCTCTTTGTACCTGTTGGTAAGCCGTTCCCTGTTGAATGGCAATTTCTAGTTGTGTAGCCAACTGTTGCAGGAGAGTAATTTCTGTTGTCTGCCAGTGGCGGGGGGTCCGGCTTTCGGCGACGCAAAGCAAGCCCCAGAGGGTTTCTGCTTGGAAAATGGGTACTAAAATTTTGGCTCTAATTTCCAAATCTTCCAATAGTTGACGGTGGCAATCGCTGATTGGGGCAGTGTAGATATCGTCTACTGCTCGAATCATTCCGCTGCGCCATTTTCCCCGCCAATCCAAACAATTGTCCTGAACATATTTGCTTTGATTTGCTGTTTGTTTATCTGCGACGGATTCTACTAGGACAATCACGCTGGCATCTGCTTGAAACTGCCAGATGTCAGCCCGATCGCAATTTAAGAGCGATCGCACTTCTGTGACTGTGGTATTGAGGATTTCTGGTAAATCTAGGGAAGCTCGAATCTGGGAAGCGATGGTAGCAATCAGTTGTTTTTGCTCTGATTCTGCCTTCAGGGTAGCGGTGCGATTCTCCACTTGCTGCTCTAGTTCAATATTCCGATTTTCCAGCAGTGCTACTTTTTCTGCTTCTAGTCGTAACACCTTTTTTTCTAAAATTTCTGCTAATTTATATACTTCTATGGGGTTTAGCGCCTGCAAAATACTCGTCTGAGTTATAATTCCCAACAATTCACCTTCTTTGCCAGTCACCGCCAATCTACGGACTAACCGTTGTTCCATCATCTGCTGCACAGTCCACAGAGAATCCTCTGGACTCACCGCAAAAATCGGGGTGCTCATCACAGATTTTGCCAGACAGGTTTCTAAGTTTAGATTTAAAGCCTGAAATTGTACGATGTCGCGCTCAGTCACAATCCCGATGGGAATTTGCAGTTTTTGGCGATCGCTTCCTACCTTTTCTTCGACAATCATCACCGAACTGACTCGATTTTGGGCCATCAATTCGGCGATGTTCATCATTGAAACATCAGGATTGGCGCAAATCACTTCAGAGGTCATCACTTCTGTTACTAGGCGCAATCGTAACAAATCTACCGGGCGCGATGTTTGTCGCAAACTCTCGTGGGTCAAAATTCCCACCACCCGATTTTGGTCATCGAGCACTGGTAAGTGGCGGATCTGATATTGCTGAAGCAGATTCAGCGCAAAAAACAAATCGGTGAAGGCAGATGCGCCGATAGTGACCACCCCAGATGTCATTGCTTCACGGATCGGAACGCTATCTAAGGAACGTTTTTGGGTACTGAGGCGCACAATATCTCGTTCTGTGAGAATTCCCAGCAACTGATTACCTTCGACAATTAAGACGCAGCTCGATCGCGCCTCTACATGGAGCTCGTCAAGTTGGCTATCCGCGGTTTTGGAGGTGGAGCAAATGGTACGGACGCCGCTCATCTGGGCGATCGCTTCCATCACTGTAGTATCGGGTGCAACCATCAGTGGATTGCGGACGATCGCGGATGTTAGTTCGGCTGGCGTCAGGGCTGTGGCAGGTGTCAGCATTTTTCAAGGAAACTGTGCTTTAACCAATTATTACAGAATTGACAGTCCCTGGTCTAAAGATACGGAGATTCTTCTGACTTTTTGGCCTTAATATCTCTAGGTTTAAGCTTTATTTTTCCGCTAGGCGATCTAGTTTTTCTTTCAGCAACAAATCCACAAAAGAACGTATCAAAAACAAACTGCCGAATCCTGACACCACAAAAGCGGCGATCGCCTCCCTGGGATATCCACCCTTGAGCAACACTGTCCCCGCTACCAGCACAAAACCTGTCACACACGCATAGATCAGAGTTTTTAATGCTAAATAAATGCGTTTCAGCGCGCGATCGTTCTCTATATTTCGCACTCTTATTTGCAATTCCCCGTCCAGAATCCGCTGCTCTAAACGTTTGAACAAAACTTCTGATTTACTCGGCTGCTGCAATTTATATCTGATCAAATCTCGCGCTTGTCTTGCCAGTTCTCCCACCACATTTCCTCTACCTTTACTAATCGCAATACTCTTGACAAAAGGCTGAGCAGATGCTAGGAAATTATAATTTGGGTCGAGGGTTCTGGCAATGCCATCGAGGGTAGTCACTGACTTGAGAATAAACATCATTTGTGCAGGCATACGAAACGGTTGCTGCTCGAACATAATGTACAATTCGTTTTTAATCTCATTAAAGGCTTGAAAGTCGATCGGCTTATCAATAAACTTATCCAACAAAAAAGTAATCAGTCGGCGCACCGGCATCAGATCCGGCATCGGCTCCACTAAGCCGATGGTCATTAAAGTATCGAGTACCTCGTCAGTATCCTTTCTCATCACAGCAAAAAAAGTCTTCACCATCTGGTCTTTGTCCAAAGACTTAACCTCTGCCATCATCCCAAAATCATAAAAAATTAAACTACCATCTTCCGTAACTGCTAAATTTCCGGGATGGGGGTCTGCTTGAAAAAAACCGTCGAGCAACAACTGTTTCAAGTAACAGCAAATTCCCAGTTGATTGAGCTTGACAATATCTACTCCTATGGCCTCTAAACTAAGGCGGTCATCGACTTTAATACCAGGGGCGTATTGTACAGTCAGCACTTTTTTGGTAGTGTATTGCCAATAGACTTTTGGCACAATAATCCGAGGATAGCCTTGAAAATTCTTGCCAAAGCGATCGGCATTTTTGCCTTCTTGTATATAGTCAATTTCTTGATATAAAATCTTAAAAAACTCATGATAAATAGATTCCAGGTCGTATTTGCGAATCCCAGGAAAATACTTATTGCATAAATTCATCACTTGACGAACGGCTTTGACATCCAAGTCAAATAATTTTTCCAATCCGGGGCGCTGCACTTTGACAACTACATCTTCTCCCGTGTGGAGTCTAGCCCTGTGCACCTGTCCGAGACTGGCGGCGGCAATGGGACAAGGGTCAAAATCGCGATACAAAGCATAAATATCTTTGCCCAACTCTGATTCTATCAGGGCGATCGCCTCTTCGGAACTAAACTCCGGCACCCGGTCTTGTAATTGTTCGAGTTCCTTGACGTACTCCAGGGGGAGCAAATCACCCCTAGTGGAGAGAGACTGTCCGATTTTGATAAAAGTCGGGCCCAAATGCAACAAAGTATTGACTAACCAATGGGCGCGAATTCTTCTAGTATGGGCAGATTTGTTTTGCAGCAGTCCATCCCACCACAGACAAAATATAAACTTGGCGGCGGCTGCAAAAACATCTATTTGTCGTGCTAACGGTGAGTATTGAGAACGTTGCCAACGTAGGGTTTTAGGTGCAGCTTTGATGAGCATAATAAGGGAGATTCCATCGCGGGTCAGGAGTATCTACCCCCTGGAAATTGGGGTAAATTAAGAGTAAAAGATGTACGCCACAACGGATCGTTTTCCAAAATCTCTGACGGACTACTAGAGACCTCAATAGTACCATTCAAGTGCTGTACTAAACACTTTACCAGAGCTAGACCCAAACCCGTACCAGGGATAGCTTGCTGAGTAATACCTGTTCCACGCCGGAATTTTTCAAAGATGTGGGGTAAATCAGCAGCAGAAATCCCACCTCCAAAATTTGATAGTTTCATGACAATGCTGCCACTTGCTTGAGATATCTCCAACGTCACCTCAGTTCCAGCAGCGGAGTATTTGCCGGCATTGGTCAAAAGTTCCAACAAGATGCGATGGAGACTATCCTTGTCTGTTTCCAAGCGAGGTAATGGTTTCGAGAAATCCTGAGCCAAAGTTAATCCTTTAGATGTCCACTTTTGCTCAAAATCCTCAGCCAAATCTTGAATTAGACTCTTAAGCGAGACCGGAACTATAAACATGGGATCTTGTTGAGCATCAAGCTGTTTGAGTGCTAGCAAATCGCTAACCAAGTCTGTTTCTTTAGAACACTGCTGCTCTAGAATATCCAGATATTTAATCCGACTCTGCAAGGGCTGGTCTGCTTGTTTTAGCATCATAATTGCTAGCTTCATGATCGTCAAAGGAGTGCGTAACTCGTGACTGACCACGCTCAGAAACTCGTCTTGGATCAGCCTTAACTTGCGTATTTGCTCTAATTGATTGGTCGATTCTTCGTGCAGTTTTTCCTGCACATCTAGACTGTTTGCCAATTGAGTGTTTCTACATTCTAGCTGAGTTTGCAGTTCTTGGAATGTCTCAAACTCAAGTATAGCCCTGGTGACTTGAGTGGCGATTGATTCCAAAACCTCTAATTCTGCTATTTGCCAAGTGCGAGGTTCTGAGTGTTGCAATAGCAAGAAACCCAAGACAGTTTCCTGTTTCCGGGCGCCGATCAGGGGAACCAGCACCAAGGAGCGAGTGTCCTGAAGTTTCAATATTTCTACTGATTTTTGCTGTTCCTGGTTGATTATTTCCCCTGCATCAGCTAAGGCGAAGGATTGGGGGGCGCTATGGAATGCTGACTGGCACAAACTCGATTCCGATATACTAAAATTTCCAATATTTTTGGATATTGAGTTTGTGATTTTGGTTTTATTATTCGTAGTTTTATATTTATTTTTTGTGGGTTCTGTCGAGTTTTTTGGGGATGATTCTGTTTGGCTAGTTGGTGGTTTTTCTACTTTTTGTTCCTCGTATTCACAAACTAAGGCAATTGTTGTTGGGCTAGGTAGATGGAGAGAGCTTATTTCTAAAACTGGTTTTGTATATTTTAATGACAGGATTTGAACTCTATCTACTTCCAGGCTTTGGCTGGTACTTGCTATCACCTGCTGCAAAATTAGATCTATTTCTGCATTTTTTTCGATTTCTTTGATAACGCTATCCAGTAGCTTTTTGTATTTAGCTTGTTCCTCTAATTTTTGGTTTAAATGGGCAATTTCTTGAGTTTTTTGAATGTGGGAGATGGCGTTGGCGATCGCATCTGATGCTAATTCTAGACACTGCCGCGAAGTCGCAGACCACTCCTGGGGTTGGGCAGTAGCCAGGATAACGATCCCATTAACACCCCCGCGGAATCGCGTTGGCGATGCTAAAATCGCCCGGAAAGGAAGGGATGGGACTAAGGAATCAGGCGCGTTGGTCGATCGATCGTCTTGAATGTCGGAAATCCCTAGTATTTCACCATGTGTCAGTATATTTACTAGCAGATGCTCTGGGAGTGAAATTAATAGGGAGTTTAAGATTTCTGTTTCAGGAATTTCGGATCTGTGGGTTAAAACTGCTGCATCGGAAATGACTGTGGAATTGATCCGATCGCCGAAAATACCCCAGCCAGCGTTCGGAATGGCGATGCGATTGTCACTCACAGCAGCAACTAAACAGTAGTCTGCTTGACAAGCTGCTCCTAAAGTATTAGCTATCTGCAGCAGTAGCGTTTCTTCATGAATGCTTGTCGCGATAATTTGGCAAATTTGTCGCCCGATTTGAGCAGGATCGACCTGGTACTGCATTATTCGATCCAGAAATTTTTGGACTGATACTGGTTCTGTGATTTGCTGTAATTGCAACATACAAGACTCTGAGGGCGATCGGTCGATCGGATCACAGTCTTGACTTCCCTGATAATTTGTCATGGCAGCCAAGCCTTTATTTTAAGATGTTTGAGCCTGCGATCGCTGCAAATATAGAAGCTATCCGGTATTATTATTATCCAGCTTTTGTCGTGACTGCTTGGTGACACCCCTCTCCAAAACCTGTGATGTTGCCTATTTTAGTCTGTGATTCTAGCAAATTTATTTTGTGATCCAAGTCTATCGACTGAGTGATTGCGATCGCACAAATTAATTATATCTCATAAATAATTATGGCACTATCTAAAAAAAACAAACTTTTAGTCGAAAAATCTTGTTAAGCCCTACTGGACTGGATCTTAACTGGGTTCAAGCCGGATTTTGTGAGGCTGTACACCTTACCTATTTTGTGCTTCCTGTTGGGCTTTTTCGCTATTTTGGCGATAAAGTGCCACCCGGTTGCTAGCCGTTGTGAAACGGGGATGTTTCGATGGTACCGAGGCCATTAAATCCGAAGCTTGCTGCCACTTAGCGGCCACAACTAACCAATCCGGTCGTGATTGGGCACTTTTGCCTTCGGCGGCTGCTTGTTCTGCCAACCGCACGGCTTGTGCAAAAGAGTCGGAGTTTCCAGTCTCGCGAGCAATTTTCTGTGGAGGAGTCGGCCCGGAGGGAATCGGAGTAACAGTAGCTTGGGTAGTAGCGGCTGTAGTATTGAGCGATGGAGAATTGAAACCTTTGTAGATAGCTGCAACGGCGACGAGTAACAACACGCTCAGGGCGATACCACCAATGATGCCGCGCTGAAATTGTCGCGGTTCCTGCATCGACCGTCCATGCTGTTTCGCCATTTTGGGCAAAGCCGGTTGCTGACCTTGGCGCTCGGTTTGGGCGATGGCGAAACGCTGCCAAAAATGGACTTTTCTGAGTTTAATCTCTTGACACCACAGCAGTTGATTTTCCGGGTCTCGGCGAATTTCTTCGAGCCACAGCAGTTGGTGTTCTCGGACAATCCGGCTGTTGATATTGACTCGGCGAATATTTCGGGGGGAAAGTTGCTCCAAAATTTCCCGGATGCGGGAGACCAAGCTAGACTGTTCTAGCAAATCGGCTGTGGCAGATTCGCACAGCAGTTGGAGTACCCCATCGGCAAACACGGCTCTAGTTCTAACGCCTATCTGTGCAAGTCGATCGTTGAGGATTTGAATAATCGCTGCCACAGACCCCTCACGGGCTTGTCGGGCAATATCATCTACTGTATTCACCATAAAGAGTTGACGCTTAGCAATCTGTTAATTTTTAACCAAACTTTCGGAGCTAAATTTTTATTCATACAGATTACCATTGACACTCCCAGGTTAAAATAGACATCTGACTTGACCAGCATGACTAAAGCATCTTTGAGGCTAACTGAAAATAAACTATGGGTAAAGTAATTAGCGGTCAAATTTTTGTGGTAGATGACAACATCGATACAGATCAAATTATCCCAGCCGAATACCTGACTTTGGTTCCCTCGAAGCCGGATGAGTACGATAAACTTGGCAGTTACGCCATGATTGGGTTGCCCGATCGCTATGGTAAGTTTATGGAACCGGGTGAAATGAAAACCCGCTATCAGATTATCATTGCTGGGGAAAATTTTGGCTGCGGTTCTTCGCGAGAACACGCTCCCATCGCTCTTGGGGCTGCTGGGGTGAAAGCTGTGGTAGCTTTGTCCTACGCCCGCATTTTCTTTCGCAATTGTTCGGCTACTGGTGAATTATATCCGATCGAATCAGCCGATCGACTCTGCGATTTGTTGGCTACTGGCCAAGAAGTGACCATCGACTTTACAGCAGAGAAAATTATCAACCACACTCTAGATTGCACCTATGACCTCAAACCTTTAGGAGAAGTAGGCCCAGTCATTGATGCCGGCGGACTCTTTGCTTACGCACGTCAGACGGGAATGATTGCTAGTCGTTAACTGCTAACTGTTAACTGTTGAGGGTTGACCTTCAGCCCACAGCTAACAGTCAACAATTAAGGTTTTAAGGCGATCGCCGTGACAATTGTCCACCCATCAACTAAGAGTAACAGCAGGGTACATAAGAGCAAAATCAAATACATCCAAGGCTGAGACAAAGGGCGGACATCTGTAGTATCAATGCCTGTTTTTGCTTCAACTAAACGGACTAATTTGGCAAATCCCGCCACTCGCATGGGTAACAAATAACCCTCTCCCGAATGACTCAAAAAATAATAAACTAAACCACCTTGACCAGTCGATCGAGGTTTAAGAGCTTTGACCTCTGTCCAAGCTAAAGACCAACCTCTGCGAAATACTTTGGGAAACCAGTTGGGATAAGTTACTTGAATTTCCTGGTCATTCACAATTACCCTTTCGCTAAGTACGCCATACAAACCCACAGCGCCGATTACAATTCCCGCCCAAATAATATTAGCAGGCACCGGTGCTGCCGTTGCTGCGGACAAAAAAGGTAAGGGAATTGTTAAGGCTGCATACAAACTCAAAAGGGTGATTCTAATTAAAGGAGAAAGCCGGAATACCGCAGGTTCAAATAGGGGAGTAGAGGATAATGGCGATTCCATCGGTGGTACTGACATGGTTGAACTAAGAACGGGTTTTATAGAAAGATTATCGGCGATCGAGCAAAAGTCTGTACAAAAAACTGCTCTTACCAATTTCAGATCGAGTAAGAGCAGATTTTGTACAAGGTTTATTTGTTAAATGGAAAATTTATTAACTTCCTGATCCCTGAGAAGTCCCCAATCCTAGAACTACCTTAATCGACGGCTGTTAACGCCGGTACTGTTAAAGGCTCTGAGGTTTCTTTAGATTTGGAGCGGGCTGTAGTTGAGGCGCGATCGATCTTACTTTCCGGTCTCGATCTGGTAGCATTGATAGGAGAGTAGGGACCTTCATTAATCTGCAAGCGATCGCAAGGGATCGTATCAGACAAAATTGCACTCGCCATCATCCCAGTGTGAATTTCCAACATTGCTGCTGTCATTGCTTCAAACACTAAGCGCTGACCGGGAAATACCACTCGTTCAAAATACCAGTTAGGAATGTTGGTGATGCGGGAAATTTGAATTTGACTGGTGGCGTTGACGTAGCAGCAGAGAATTTTGCTGTCGGCGTCTGAGGGTAGTGGGTCAAGAATTTGAGCCATAACTGGTAGAGAGCCTTGGATAAAAGTTTTCGTTATCTTTCAAAATTAACACTTTGCGATCCCGCATTGTTGTAATGCGGACTACCAATTCCCTAGCACCTTAAGAGACTATAGTGCCGATTGAGGCAGAAAAAACACGATATTAAGTGCGATCGTCAATTTTTTATCAACCTTAGCTGTAATTAATTTAAAAATCCCCTATTTTATCGTCCTCCAGCTCAGCCACGCCAACAGGCTCTGCTTTACTCCGCTTAGGAAAATTTTAAAATATTTAATCTTAAATTACCAAAATTAGAGAGATTGTAAAGTTATATTAAAAGAATATTAACACAGTCAAAAAACTAGCAATTTAGGATGTGGCAATCATGGAAAACCCAGAAAACCGAGAAAACCGAGTCCTGTATGTTCGCCTCCCTTGTAATCCCATTTTCCCGATCGGAGTTGTGTACCTTTCCGATCACATCCATAAGCTGTTTCCCGATGTCCAACAACGGATTTTCGATGTAGGTGCAGTACCGCCCTTAGATTACGCCAAGGCTCTCGACGTCGCCGTCGATGAATTTCAACCAACCCTCCTAGTTTTCTCCTGGCGAGACATTCAAATTTACGCACCTGTAGGTGGTAGAGGCGGCAATCCCCTGCAAAATGCCTTTGAGTTTTACTACGCCAACAATCCCCTGGTTAAAATGCGGGGAGCATTGGGAGGATTACGTTTAGCCGTGTCTTACTATACGGAACTCTGGCGCAATTTGGGGTTGGTGAAGCGGGGATTGCATCGGGCCCGGAAATACCGTCCCGAAGCTCGTGCAGTCGTCGGTGGCGGTGCTGTGAGCGTGTTTTATGAGCAGTTGGGACGCAGTTTACCCAAGGGGACTGTGGTTTCGGTGGGGGAAGGCGAGGCGCTGCTGGAGAAGTTGATTAAAGGCGAGGATTTAGCCCAGGAAAGGTGTTATGTAGTAGGTGAGACAGTGCCGCGCGATCGACTAATTCACGAAAAGCCCGCCAATATCGAGAAAACTGCCTGTAATTATCAGTACATCGAGACCATTTGGCCCGAATTTTCCTATTATCTACAGGATAGGGACTTCTACATCGGCGTCCAAACCAAGCGCGGCTGTCCTCACAACTGCTGTTACTGCATTTACACGGTGATTGAAGGTAAGCAAGTGCGGATCAATCCAGCGGATGAGGTGGTGGCGGAGATGAGACAATTGTACGATCGAGGTATCCGCAACTTCTGGTTTACCGACGCTCAATTTATCCCCGCCCGCAAATTCATTGATGACGCCGTTGAACTCTTGCAAAAAATCATCGCCGCGGGCATGACTGACATCCACTGGGCTGCTTACATCCGTGCGGACAATCTCACACCAGAATTGTGCGATTTGATGGTAAAAACGGGAATGAATTACTTTGAAATTGGCATCACCAGCGGTTCCCAAGAATTAGTGCGCAAAATGCGTATGGGTTATAACTTACGAGTTGTTTTGGAAAATTGCCGCGATTTAAAAGCCGCCGGTTTCAACGATGTTGTTTCCGTAAACTACTCCTTTAATGTGATGGATGAAACCTTTGAAACCATCCGCCAAACCATTGCTTATCACCGGGAATTGGAGCGGATTTTTGGAGCGGACAAAGTAGAGCCAGCGATTTTCTTTATCGGGTTACAGCCCCACACAATTTTGGAAGAATACGCCTTTAAACAGGAGATTTTGCAACCTGGTTATGACCCGATGAGTTTGATGCCTTGGACAGCACGGAAATTGCTGTGGAATCCTGAGCCTTTGGGTTCGTTTTTCGGTCAAATTTGTTTGGAAGCTTGGCAGCGAAATTCCAATGATTTCGGCAGAGAAGTGATGGCTATTTTGGAGGAAAAATTGGGTTGTGCTGACTTGGAAGAGGCTTTGAGTGCCCCGGTAGAAGTTAAACAAAAACAGCTAACATCGGTTAGTTAATCACAGGTTAGCAGTCAGGAGTTTAGTCCTGAAAATGGGGAAAAGGAAATCATATATATTTTCTATTTCCCCGATTTTTAGATACAGATCAACCGCCAAGGCTGAGACACAGGAATTATCAGAAATTTATCATAAACCCACGCCAGGACTGATTACCAACCTTGCGGACTTGTTGTTACACAAATTAGGAGCTAAAAACCATGAGTTTTATTGACCCTAGAACAGATTTTGCCTTTAAAAAAATATTTGCTTCCGCCGAAAGCAAACCCATTCTGATTAGTTTTCTCAATGGCTTGATTTATCAAGGCAATCCCACTATTCAAGATTTGCAAATTATCGATCCCTATCAAGCCGGAAAATTAATGGGCTTGAAAGACACCTACTTAGATGTCAAAGCAACTCTCGATAACGGCACGATTGTTGTCATCGAAATGCAAGTTTTGAATGTGAAAGCTTTTGAAAAAAGAATTGCCTACAATGCAGCAAAAGCCTATGCCAATCAACTGATGACTGGTAAAGGATACCTACAATTAGACCCGGTAATTGCGTTGACAATTACCGATTTTACTTTGTTTAATAACACCAATAAAGTAATTTCTCGCTTTTCTTTTAGGGAGGAGGAAGAACATTTTGATTATCTGTTTCCGGTGATGACTCTGATTTTTGTGGAATTACCGAAATTCAATAAATCTCTTGCCGAGTTAGAATCTCTGGCTGACAAGTGGATTTATTTTATCAAGGAAGCGCCAAGTTTGGAAATGGTTCCAGAATCCTTGGAAACTAATTCAGCAATTCAGCAAGCTTTCAGTATTGCTAACAGTACAAATCTCAGCAGGCAGGAATTAGATGAATTGGAGGCCCAGGTGTTTTATTTTCAAGATCAACAGAGGTTTAGAGAAGAAGCTTTAGAAGCAGGGTTGCAGCAGGGGTTGCAGCAGGGGAAAAGCAATCTGGTGCTGCGTTTGCTAACACAAAAACTCGGAACTTTGGAGGAGTCAATCCAAGCTAGAGTTTTACAGTTGTCAAGCGAGAAGTTAGATAGTTTAACGGAATGTTTGTTCGATTTTAATACGGTAGATAATCTGGTGAATTGGTTGCAATGAAAAAATAGCATCCCAAGCTTTCGGAATTAATGTATAGGTTGCGTAAGTCCTGTCTGATTTAAATACCGTTCAATCAGGACGATCGCCACTATATCATCTACGGGTCGCGGTGGCGTCCGCATTCCCAGCGGAATCAAGCGATTAAGTCCCGTCGCAGGGTACATTTGCCAGTAACGTTCCTTTGCTTCTAAACTGCTGTATCTCTCGTCAATCTGAATAATTGCGATGGAGGGTGACAAACTCTGGGTAAGTTTTTGTTTCCATTTCTTAGAAGTTGTTTGATCTCCCATTACCAATAAGTCAATGGGAAACTGTTCGCACAGAGATTGAATAGTTGAAATTGCACTTTCGGAGGGTACAACTTGATGGTAGGAGATATTATTATCTGTACCCATGACGGCGACACCGCATTTGTCTTTACCTGGATCGAAACCTAAAATCATAGTTATTTAGTTATGGGTTAGCAATGAGAGCTATTCCTGTTGATTTGTCCTTGTTTTGTTTATAAAAATTTGCAGATTATGACAGCAATTTTACTTGACTTTTTTGTAGGATTGACCTATTATAGCATCATGGGAATCTGTGCGGTCATATAATGTAGTCCCAGACCAGTTAGCTTCAGTTCGCTAGCCTTAATTCTGCGGTAGGGGCGGGTTTTACCCACCATCTATGTTGGAAACCAACAACATCATAAACCCGCCCCTCATCACTCTCATCACAAAACGTGAATATACATTATTTTGTGGGTGGCGCATCGGGTTAATCTGGGTGATTGGTTGGGTGGGGGCGGGTTGATATAGATTGTTTGTTAGTCTCAAATATTATTTGTAAAACCAGCCCCTACAGCAAAGGAAACCGGATTTTTGATGACGATGGTGTGTCGAATAAATCTAGATAAACTTCTTACAATTTCTGTTGTCCTGTCCGAAAAACAACTATTCCATTCTCTACAGCAACTAGATCTATTTTCAGCGGACCGGCGATATATGTGACATCAGTGGCGATCGCCTGAACCTCCAAAGGTTTATCATATTGTTGCAGGCGATCGACAAAACTAGCCACTGTTTCAATCCGATTATCGGCAACTTGGACTCTACCACCCACAACACCAATCAAACGAGCGCGAAATTGGCAAGCTTCAATTAATTGCTGCAATTGCTGTCTTACCTGTTCGTCTTTTAAGACTAGGGGATCGATAGAAACTCCTGCAATCACATCTCCAGCCCGGAATACAACTCGATTGATTTCGGCTTCGGCAAATACTTTGATGCGCTTTTCTTCCCGCAGGTAGTTAGCCCCGGCTACAATTCTGACTACATAATCTTGACCGTCTTTTATTTGATTAATGAGTTGTTCAATTTCGGCATTGGTAATTTGAACTATCTGCTCTTTTACCTTTGTATTTCCAGGCTGCATGAGTCCGACTGTGGTTTTATTTGCTTCTTGCAATAGTCGATCGATGGCGCGACTGGCTAAGGCGGGTTCGGCGATGCTAACAACTCCCGCAGCTAAAATTTGGCCGCGTCTGATGGCAACAGTCCCCTCGCGAATTGCCTGAAAGTCTCTTTCTAAAACTTGTACTTGCTGTTGCAATAAAGCTTGTTGCTGTTCCAGTTGTGTTTGTTGTTCTGCTAGGGTTTCTAAGAGAGCTTCTCTTTCGGCAATTACTTTGTCTCGCTCGACTATAGCTCGATCGCGATCGGCTAGATTTTGAACCCGCTGGGCAATTTCCTTGTCTCGTTGAGCAATTAGTTCGTTGCGCGATCCAATTTCCTGGTCTCGCTTGGCAATTTCTCCCTCTCGTTTGGCAATTTCTTTGTCCCGCTGGGCAATTTCTTGGTCCCGTTGGGCAATTTGAGTTTTTACTCGTTCTCGTTGTTCAATTAACTGTTGTCGTTCGGTTTGTAGTTGGGTGATTTCTGAGCCTAAAGCTGTTTTTTGAGTAGAAACTGTTTTCAATTGATTTTCAGTGCGATCGAGCTGAGCTTGTGTGCTGGCTTTGGCTACTTCCACAATCGTCAGTTGTTCTTCAGTGCGCAACTTAGCAGCTTCCATTGTCGCAAGCTGTTTTTCGGTTTGAGATTTAGCCGCTTCTACCTGACTCAGTTGCTGTTGAGTTTTGGACTTAGCAGCTTCGACATTATTGAGTTGGGCTCGCAGGGACTTTAATTTGGTTTGGGTCTCGGCTTGCTCGGCATTAGCCGCTTGCAACGAACGATTAATCTCTTCTAAATTGGCCTTAGCTTGGGCTTGAGCAGCCCTAGCTTGGCTTAATTCAGTTTCAACTCGTTTTTTTTCTTCAGTGGCCAGATTGAGTTCTCTGCGGGCGTTATTGAGTCTTTTTTGAATTTCATCTATTCTAAAAACCCCTGTGCGAAGCGGCTTGCTGGTAGCAAACAAGATGCCAAGAGTTGTGGCTGATAGAATGCTACCAGCCATTACTGTCACGACAACAGCAGTATCGCGGGGGCGAAGTTTGAATAAACTTAATCTGGCCTTGCCGACTTTTGTCCCAAGGCGATCGCTGACAGTAGCGATCACACCCCCCAAAATTAAAATTACAAATACTAGGATGTATCCAGCAGTCATTCCGATTATATATTTGGGATTTCGGATTTTGGATTGAATCTAAAATCCAAAATCCAAAATCCTATAGTCTCTCGGCGTCAAGTGAATTGCTGGCCTAAAGCCACCGGGTTATGGACTGTGATCTTTTTCTTGTGGATCGAGATCATTTTTTCTTGTCTGAGATCCCCCAGCAAGCGAGTCACCGTTACTCGCGTTGAGCCGATCGCCTCTGCGATCGCCTGATGAGACAGCTTTAAATCAATCGTAATCCCTTCAGTACCGGGCATACCAAAATCCCGGCACAGAATCAGCAAAAAGCTGACCAATCTCGAACCCATATCTCGGTGGGCTAGCGTTTCAATCATCATCTCAGTTTGCAAAATCCGAGAAGACAATCCCCGCAGCATCACCATGGATAAGTCTGGGTCTTCCTTGAGGGCTTTTTCCACTTGTTCGATCGGCAATGAGATCAATTCCACCGACGTAAAGGCTACCGCGTGGTAAAACCTGTCAGAGCGGTGTCCTGTAATCAGAGACAGCACCCCAAATACGCTATTTTCGCGGAGAAGAGCAACAGTAATTTCTTCTCCTGCTTCATATACCCTGGAGAGCTTAACAGCACCTTTAATGAGAACGTAGACGCGCTCAGCCGGGTCTCCAGGGAAAAAAATTGTCTTGCCCCGTTCAAAGGTTTCCACAATGGGTGGAAACGCCCCGCCGCTGATTTGGCGGAACACGGCTGCTAGCGGTCTATCATGGGTCACGACCTGATCCTTTATACTAATCAATGCTCTTTAACTTGCAGATTAACATTATTGAGTAAATATACTTCCCAAACTCCTGTATCCGGGGATTCAGTTACTTCTATCCAATGTTAAGGTAAACACGCACTGTATGATTAAATCTAGCCCTTCTCTTAAATTTCTCAATTCCGCCCCCATGTAGCTCCACAGCAAAATTAATATTAGTTGTGTCTCAATTGTGTCTGAACCAGTTGTGTCTAAATAGGCGGGGTTGTTGAATCTAGTCAACGAGAACGGTGCAAGTTGCTTCTATATGAACTAAAAATGATAGATTTGACCGGAAAAAATGCTCTGGTTACGGGCATTGCCAACAATCGCTCGATCGCCTGGGGCATTGCTCAGCAGCTCCACAAAGCAGGGGCCAACCTCGGCATCACTTATTTGAAAGACGAGAAAGGCAAGCACGAGCGCAAAGTCGCTGAACTCGTGGAACCGCTCAATCCCAGTCTGTATCTGCCCTGCAATGTCCAAGACGAAAGCGAAATCGAGTCTACTTTTAAAACGATCGCCGACAAATGGGGCAAGTTAGATGTCCTAGTTCACTGTCTGGCTTTTGCCGGCAAGGACGAACTTTCCGGAGATTTCAGCAACACCTCGCGCCAAGGTTTCTCCAATGCTTTGGATATTAGCGCTTACTCCCTGGTGCGGCTTTGTGCTGCTGCTAAACCGCTGATGGCCGAAGGCGGCAGTATTATCACGCTAACTTATTTGGGCGGTGTGCGGGTAGTTCCTAATTATAATGTCATGGGAATTGCTAAGGCTGCTTTGGAAATGAATGTTCGGTATCTGGCGGCGGAACTCGGCCCGTTAAATATTCGGGTAAATGCCATTTCTTCAGGCCCGATTCGGACTCTGGCTTCGTCAGCAGTTGGCGGCATTCTGGACATGATCCACCACGTTGAGGAAGTGGCACCGCTGCGGCGGACGGTAACTCAGCAGGAAGTGGGAAATGCTGCGGCTTTTCTGTGCAGCAATCTATCTAGCGGGATTACGGGTCAAGTTTTGTATGTCGATGCTGGTTACGAAATCATGGGAATGTAACAGCTTTTAAACAGTTGACAGTTGACAGTTGACAGTTGACAGCGAAGTTTTTAGACAGTTGACAGCAAGATTTGCAAACAGTCAACTGTCAATAACTGTCTTTTGTTCGCTACAAAAGTGTTAATCCCAAATTACTAATTAATTCTAATGAATGACCAATTGCGAATTATGGAAATAATCGATCGCCCGCCTGTACCTCCTCCAATTTCTAGTAACACGATCGCCAGGGCCGCCTTGGTGAAGCGCACAACACTCGAAACGGATGTCACTGTCAGCCTCAATCTCGACGGTTCGGGAACTTGCAAGGCGTCTACAGGAATTCCGTTTTTAGACCATATGTTGCAGCAGATTTCTTCTCACGGATTGATTGATTTGGACGTGCAGGCGATCGGCGATTTGGCGATCGACGACCATCACACGAACGAAGATGTGGGCATTACCTTAGGTCAAACCCTAGCAAAAGCTGTCGGAGATCGATCGGGAATTTCTCGCTTCGGACACTTCATCGCCCCGCTGGATGAAGCATTAATTGAAGTAGTGCTAGATTTTTCGGGAAGGCCTCATTTAAGTTACAACTTGGAAATTCCCACCCAGCGCATCGGTAGTTACGACACCGAGTTAGTGAGAGAGTTTTTTGCTGCGGTGGTGAACCACACTCAAATGACACTGCACGTCAGACAGTTGCAGGGCGGGAATTCTCATCACATTGTCGAAGCCGCGTTTAAGGCATTTGCGCGGGCTCTGCGGATGGCGGTGGCGATCGATCCTCGGCGCGCCAGTCGGATTCCGAGCTCTAAAGGAGTTTTGTAGTTTAGGGGTAGTAACTGCGTCCCAAAAAACAATCAAACAATTAGTGGGGTGGGCTTCGCAGCACCACCCCGAATATGCAATTTAAATTCACAACACCCTACTACCTATCCAAACGTCGTCAAGAATCGGAAAGCATCGAGGACGTGACTCGCACAAACGTAGGGCGAAGTATTGTAAAAACCTTGCCACGCCGCCGCCTTATCTTCATCATACCTGTCCGCTCTTTCCGGGTGTTTTCCTTGCCAATTCAGCCGCACCGCGTGACCGACTAATACATCTAAAACAATGTATTCTTCTACTTTCAATTCTGGATTCCGCTGGGCGATCGCAGCCAACTCCATCAGCGCCTCAATATTTACTTGTCGATATTCCGGTGCCACAATCTTGTTCAGCAAATGCTCGATTTGCAGCGCAAAATTCTTTTCGCCCGGGGTCATTTCCGATAAAATAACATCGCTGTCCAAGCGATTTCGGCGCTCTAATTTGTCGCCAATAATCAAGCCTTTACAGTGCCGCAGTAATCCCCAAAAAAAAAAAAAAAAATCCTTGGGCACGCGATTGACTGCACCTTCCATTTGCCGCTTCCGGCGCCATCCTCCCGCAGGCATTT
>RDXH01000143.1 GCA_004292745.1 Oscillatoriales cyanobacterium
AAGCCCTAAATAGCAGTCGCTCTAGTCGCCGCAGGAGAAGCACTGCGGGGTGTTCCATGCCCAAACTCAAGGGCCCATAGACTCGTTCTAGGGCGATTAGGATGTCGTCGCTTTCGGTGATGATGTGGCCGTCTAGTTCGATCGCCGGTAGCATTCCCGATGGCACTTTGCGCTTGTACCAGCTTTCTTTTTCCCCATAGCAGAACATGGTCACTTTGTCAATACGGTAGGGGATTTGTTTTTCTTCTAGCCACAGCCAGATTTTTTGGCAGTAGGGACACCATGCATGATTGTCGCGGTATAGGGTGACTCGCACATCGGATTCGGTTTTACCGAAGAGGCGCAACCGGGATTGGGCGTTGGTTGGCCCGTTGATGCGATCGACTTGAAAGTCTGTGAGGGCTTCTAGTTGTGTCCAGGTTAGGGGAGTGGCGATCGTAGGGGTGGATGTCATTGGTGAATTAGTGCTGTTGATGGTTGTCAGAAATATAGACCAAATATATAGCCTCAGTGGCGATCGCCCATAAGTTAGCCACCCCCTTGAAGATTCGGCGGTTGAAACAGGGGCAACCACGGGGGGATTGCCCCTACCATACAAACTTTCGTCCGAGGGCTCTTCTGTTTCATTCTCAGTATTTTGTAGGGGTCGTGCCCCCGTGCCGACCCTCCCCATCCATTTAAGCCGGATTTGGGATCAAATCAGAGCGAACATATCTTGGGTAAGCGAGCTGGATGACAAACCAGTGACAGACGCTAATAACTCACCAGTGCTGGCGATACGGATCAGGGTGTCCTGCGCCTGCATACCAGTACCCTGGCTAATTGTCAACTGGTCAAATCTGACACCGCCGCTTAATCCCAATAAATCTTGACCAATCTGGAAATCAGTAATGGTGTCTACTCCTGCACCAGAGGCGATCGCAAAGCGATCGCGACCCTCACCACCTATCAGCGAATCATTGCCTAAACCGCCGTTGAGCAGGTCATCACCAGCACCGCCATAGAGAGTATCATTTCCCAAGTCTCCAAACAGGGTGTCATTTCCCAAGTCCCCGGAAACTAGGTCATCGTCCTTACCGCCGTGGACAACATCATTATCTTTACCGCCATAGACAGTATCATTTCCCATGCCTCCGAAGAGGGCATCATCTCCTGAATCTCCTAAAACCAGGTCATTATCCTTGCCGCCGCCAACAACATCGTTGCCTTTACCGCCGTAAAGAGAATCGTTTCCCTGATTGCCGTTGAGAACGTCTTTGCCTTTATTGCCATAGAGCAAATCATTACCCAATCCACCAAAAAGACTGTCATTTCCCAACTTACCGATTAAGACATCATCATTTTGAGTACCTGTGATTGAGTCGTCATTGTCAGTGCCAATTAAGGTGTCACCGCCGATCGTCTCAAGCGTTTGCGTTGGTTCTGGATTGGGTGTTGGTTCTGGAATCGGAGTGGGTGTCGGTTCTGGAATCGGAGTGGGTGTCGGTTCTGGAATCGGAGTGGGTGTCGGTTCTGGAATCGGAGTGGGTGTCGGTTCTGGAATCGCAGTGGGTGTCGGGGTGGGAGTGGGATTGGGTGTCCGGGTGGGAGTGGGATTGGGTGTCCGGGTGGGAATGGGATTAGGTGTCGGGGTGGGAATGGGATTGGGTGTCGGGGTAGGAATGGGATTAGGTGTCGGTTCTGGAATCGGAGTGGGTGTCGGGGTAGGAGTGGGATTAGGTGTCGGGGTCGGAGTGGGATTAGGTGTCGGGGTAGGAGTGGGATTAGGTGTCGGGGTAGGAGTGGGATTAGGTGTCGGTTCTGGAGTGGGATTAGGGTCGCTAACAGCTTTCACTGTGACGATCGTCTTGGCAGTCCCACTACCGCCATTGCTGTCACTCACAGTGTAATCAAATGTCGCCTCTCCAGTGAAATTTGTGGTAGGGGTGAAAACAACTTTGCCGTCTTGGTCGAGTACAACACTACCGTTGTTAGCATTACCAACCTTGCTAATATTTAGAACATCGCCGTCTATATCGCTGTCGTTAGCCAGCAGGGTTGTTGAGGCGATCGTAACGGGAGTATTTTGATTGGTAGTAGCGGTGTCGTCCTGCGCTAGCGGTGCATCGTTGACGGAAGTGATTGCCACTGTCACGATTTGGGAGTCTTTCCCGCCTTTGCCATCGCTGACAGTATAGCTAAAGGTTCCAGCCGCACCATTGGCATTAGCAACAGGAGCAAATACTAATCCTGTTAGCTTATCAACCGTTAAGGTGTTTCCAACTGCCACTGCTGTATTATCAGCTAATCGAACCACACCTTTAGTTGTCTCTGGCACCGCGTCAATTGTAATAGTTAATGCGTCGCTATTTGCATCAGTTGGTGCTGTGATATCCAAGGGCGTAGCGGCGGCATCTTCTAAAAATGTTAGGGTTTTGTCATTGTTTGCTACTGGTGGGTTGTTGCTAGATATCGGCGCGATCTTAACATCCACGCTGGCAGTCGATGTAAAGTCAAAAAGGTCAAATGCCTTAGCCGTAATAGTTCGGGTACCAACTGTCCCAGAAATATTGGCAAAGGTAGCCTGATATTTGTTAGTACCTGTTGGCGCTGCGACAACAGTTTCGTCACGAGCATCGACAACACCATTGCCATTGATATCAAAGGAAACACGCACTGATTGAATTGCCGAGTTGTCAGTTGCAGTTAGATCGACGGTCAAAGAATTACCAACGACTATTTCAACGCTAGGCGCTGGTTGGTTAATACTAACCAAGGGAGTTTCGTTATCAGAAGGGCCATGTAATTTTTCTATTGTTTCGCGGGTAATTTCTGACTCTTCAGAGTTCGGCAATTTCGTACCCAGTTGGTATTCTTTACCAAAGCTATTTCCTAAATTGTCTAAATAATTGGAGAAATCGAGTTTGATATGGCTCCAGTCATCAAAAGGCAGACTTCTCGAATAGTCTCGGACTAGCTCACCCTTTTCGCCTGGAAAACCCTGATAGATATAATTCATCAGGCTTTGGTAATTAACCTTGAGGTCGTAAATTGCTTTATTGTAACCGTCAGTACCAGGTGGGTTAGTTTTTAAATTATCAAATCCTCCGTGAAACAAGCCCAAATTATGACCTAGTTCGTGAGCCAACGTTTGCCCTTGGTAAAATCCTTTTACATAAGGGATTTCTTTCTTAGATTCAGGTGAACTGGGATTAGGAACGTAAGATAACTTGTTATTTTCTGGGCCGCGACTGCCTTGTAGAGAAATGATTAGGTCGTTGCCAGGAATAGAATAGCGTTCTTTGCTATCCGGAACTGATATTTCAGCCCAACCTGAATTTCCGGGGAACTGATAAAGATCATCTGAATCTTTTTTTGCAACCTCGTCTGCAAATATAGCATAATGGAAAGCTAGCTCTCGCGCTCGCTTGGTTGTTGTACCAAAAAAATTATTTTTGATATTTTCAAACGATCTGACGACTATAGGGCGACCCAACGGATCTGGATCTTTAAAAGTCACTGGCTCATCTGGGCCAAAGAAAACACCATGTATGTGGTTGCCAGTAACTGCTTCGGCAATCTCGTCGCCTCCTTGAAGATATAGCGGGTTGGGAGCACCTCCTGCCAAAGGACTCATATTTCGATAAAGGGTCTTTCCAGCATCAACGTGAACACTGATGCCAGTGCTGCCATCTGGATTTTTGAACGGTGCCTTGGCAAACATATCCACGAGAAAATCGATCGCCTCTGGTTGAGGAGAAAAATCACGGTTTATTGTTTTGCTTCCATTCGTGACCAGATCCGGCTTCAACCAATCAATTTCTAGGAACAAGTCTTTGCGAAGGGGGTTGGCTCCCATTGCTGCCAAGTTGAGATCTACAACCCCATCTTGGTCAATGTCAATTCCATTAGTCTCCCAATCATCTAGCAAGCCATCTCCATCGGTATCAAGATGCTCGGCACGCACCACCATATTGCCTTTATCCGTAGAAGCCCAAAAAGCAAGCCTGTGGTCGCCTGGTTGTTGTTTGCTGACATCTGTTGTGGCTTTGCCGAGAGGGTCATAGACCGCAATCTTGTCAACTGTAGCGCCGTTAATTTTATCCCCTATTTGAATGGCAGGAATCGGACTGGTTTTATTAAAATCAAGTACCTCAGGCGGTGCGGTAGGAGATAGGGGTTTTTCCACTGCAACCCGAACCGTCCAAAGACCTTCTTGACCTGAGAAAAAGAAAGGTTTATTAGTGACCGGATTGTTGCGACTAGGTTTGTTTGGTTTACCGATCAAAGAAACAACGAAGCTATCGCCAGCCGTTATGCCATTCTCTCCCTTATCTAGGTAAGAAACAGCCACTCTACTGTCCAGATCGAAGCTATCTAAGAATATAGGAGCACCTGAGTCGTCGTATCCTAATTCCGCTTTGGGTTCCGTCGTGTTTTCTCCGGCAATCGGAATAAGTGTGCGAAAGCCAAATTCATCTTTGATGTTATTGATGCTGGCAAAAATACCAGGGCCCTTGCCTCGATCGCCTGCAAAAACAACGATGTTTCCATCATCACTAATACCCGGACTCATACCCAGTTTAGTAAATTGCCTGTAGGGAGGATTAGGACTGGCATTGGCGATATCAACAGACTTACTTAAGTCGTAATCAAACAACTTAATCGGCGAAGGCGGAGTAGTTCCATCCCCAAGCTTATTTCCAAACCGCACAACGATTTGTCCGTTGTCAGCAATCATCGGACGCGCTGCTACAGCAGATTGCGTTGAGAGTGGGGTTCTGTTATATCCAATCGATGCCTCAGTTGCTAATAACCGATTTACATCCTTTAAAGCAGAGAAAACTACTTGTCCCTTGTTGTTGATACTTGGCTGGCTAAAGACGGTATCGAAAGAATCGAAAATACTTCCAGAAGTCGTTACAATATTTTCAAAGTTTTCATCTTTTGTTGCTCCTGGCTTGTTAGCATCCCTGACCCGAACTGCGCCGATAGCTTTAAAATTAGCATCGATCCTTGAATCCTGAGTTACGATTTTGTTGTCATTATTAATCTGAACAGCCCGTGTGGAATTAGCAGCTACAGAATTACTTCCTGTAATATCTCTAATTGCTTCACCATTGAACGGGCCAGCAAAAATATCAGTTGATATATCGGGAGTAGCCATAAAAGCTACGATGCCCTTATCATTAATCGATGGGTTATCTCCTATACTTTCCCATCCCTCTTTCTTTGCATCTGCAATGACATCGAATTTGTAAAAAGCGCTCATAAATTATTTCCTTGTTTGTTGTGGTATTTGCATTACAGAAAATTTGCGATCGCCCTTTGTTTATCCAACTGACACCAGAGCGATCGCTGCGAAACTTGGTACAACCGAGGCATAGCATCGAATAATTTAGGACATACTGAAGAAGCAGAAGCTAGCTTTAAGCAAGCAGAGGTTCTGAAACCTAACCATCAGTGATATCATGTCCGATCGGGTTTGCGATCGTTTACAGGTGATTTGGGATCGGGGCTGCTGGTTGAGATGACGCTATTATCAGCGATCGCAGTTAGCTCATTAGCTCCTTTAGCCTGACTCAAGCAGTCCTTGACATTCCCAAACAAATTGAACTTTATAGCAGTGTCTTTGGTGAATTTCAGATCCATCGTTCCTGGGAGCTTAACTGATTTCTCGATCAATTCCTCCTCTAACTTTTTAAAAGCAGCGATCGCTTCGTTTGCTTTAGTATTTACTCCTGTAACCTGCAATAGGACTTTTCTGACTTCCGCGAAACGACGGCGGTTTAAAAAAGTGCCTTCTGGAATTATTAGATCGGTTCTTCCTTCCGGACTCTCTGATTTTTTTTCGACTTCCTCTTCTAGGGTTTCAACAGCCGCGATCGCCTTGTCTATCTTAGCAGTTTTATTTTTCTGGTGGATTTCTATTTTCTGTTCTCTTGCCTCTTGCTGAGTGATGGCTAATAAGAATCGATCTTGCAAGGAACGGAAGACAGCAGTCCCTGCCGAACCAGCGAGTAAGGACATTGCTAATAAACTCAATACGCTCGCTGGTTCGATAACCACCATAGCAGGAACAGCAGCACATGCACCAATAATAATTCTTGCAAAAATGCCCAAATCAGTTACATTTTTTGGAGTAGCGTAAGCAAGTTTTGCTGCAAATTCATCCTCGGTGGGTGCGTGGGTTAGCTCAATATTGCCTTGCAGGTTCAGCAACTCAAAAACAATCCCGCCAACCCCTCCAGCAATTAGCGTCACTAAAAGCACTACATAAAATTTGGGATTGTCTAGAGACTTGCTTTTTATAATTGTTTCTACATCCCAATCTGTTTGGGCACCCTGAGTAGAAAGTGCTGGTGGCGATGCCTGCGGACTTGGTTTATTGCTCTGGGCGTAGGCATCTGTGACACCTATGTTACTAGCTAGGAATAACCCAATCAGAATACATTTTATGCGTTTCATATTTTAGTTTCTCACTTTGTGGAAAATTTTAGTTTTAGCGATCGCTCTATTGACATCTAATTTGAGAAAAAATTCCCTGAGAAGTGTGAATTTCTTGCCACAACCCTTCAGTACCTCCTTTTTTTAACTGATATTGCACTTGATTTGAATATTTGTCGGGAACTACTCTCCATCTTGTTGCTTTTTGATATCCCTCTTCTAGACAGTAAGCATTGGCGATTATCCACCTTGCTTCCTCGCTGCAATCGCTAGGAATACACCAGTCAATAGTCCAGTATCTATTGCCAATATACTGTCTTGGATTATTAAATGTTTCACCGGCTTGAGCTGGTTGAGCCTGTATTATATTTGCAGCATTTAAAGTTAATAAAGCTGTAAAATAAGCTAATTTAAGTCTCTTCAATTTCATTTTTATGACTCCTTTAATAACCCAGTAGTAATCTAGACTTCACTTGACAAGTCGCCAGCTATTTTTTTTGCGTAGCAAGAGGCATATCTGACTTGTAATGGTGGTTAAATCAACCTTGATTCAAAAATAACCCGGATGCGGCAGCTACGTCAGTGATAAAAAGTTATAAATAGTTATAACTTGAGTGTAAAATATGCTACGATCTTGAGTATAATTGCTTAATATCCTGTGTCGTCCAGCAGGAACCACCGCTTTTTCGCTCACACACCCGATAATTTTAAATAAATGACGATCGACGAAGCACTGCTTTTCCTCGACTCGGTTCTCAAACAAGAGCATCTCAACGATATTCAGATATTAGTATTGCGACAGACTTGGGAAGGACACTCTTATCCAGAGATTGCCAAAAGCGCTGGTTATGATGCCGAATATATTAAGTTTGTTGGCTTTCAGTTATGGAAAGTTCTCAGTCGGGTATGCGGAGAAAAAGTCACTAAGAGTAACTTTCAGTCTGTTTTGCGACGGCAAGCACAACAGGCGCAATTAGCCGTCCCACTACCAAATAGCCAAATTAATCGCAATATCAACGAACAAGTCGATCGCAGTGGTCCGATCGCCGATCGAGCTACAATTGACTTAACAAAACTCAACAAAACGATAAATTGGGGAGAGGCAATTGATGTTTCTATTTTCTACGGACGTGCAGAGGAAATAGCCTTATTAGAAAAGTGGCTAATTGTCGATCGCTGCCGCCTAGTAACGCTGTTGGGAATGGGTGGAATTGGCAAAACCTCTCTCTCTATCAAGTTAGCAGAACGCATCCAAGAACAATTTGATTATATTATTTGGCACAGTCTCCGCAATGCTCCCTCGCTCCTCGACTTGTTACTAGAATTGATTCAGTTTCTTTCGCACCAACAGGAAACGAATTTACCGGACACGGTAGATGGTAGAATCTCGCGATTGATACATTATCTGCGACAGCATCGGTGTCTGTTAATATTGGATAATATGGAGTCAATTCTACAGGAAGAAGAACGCACGGGTTGTTATCGAGAGGGATATGAAGGGTACGGTCAACTTCTGCGCTGCGTAGCCGAAATCAATCATAAAAGTACCCTGCTATTAACCAGCCGAGAAAAACCGATCGGTTTAGCGGCTCAAGAAGGCGAAAGTTTGCCTGTTCGTTCATTACAACTGAAAGGTTTAAGCACTCCTAAAGCACGGATTTTTTTTCAACGCATCGGTTCTTTTCAAGGGTCGGACTCCGAATGGGATATTTTGATATCTCACTATGGAGGAAATCCCCTAGCATTAAAAATGGTCGCTCCCGCTATTCGCGATTTTTTTGATAGTAGCCTCCCCAAATTTTTAGAACTTTTAAATCAAGGAACTTTAGTATTTGATGATATTCGCAATCTATTAGACAGGCAATTTAATCGTTTATTAGATTTAGAAAAAAAGGTGATGTACTGGCTGGCTATCAATCGGGAGCCAGTCTCGGCGGCAGAATTACAACAAGATTTAGTTGCCAAATTAACTGTCAAAGAATTACTAGAAGTTTTAGATTCTCTCCTGAGACATTCTCTGATTGAAAAAACCTCAGACAAAGCTACAGCTAAAGAATACATTAGAGATACGCAAGCAAGTCTGATACTAAAACCTATTGCCGATCGCCTTTTTTTTTCTTTTGAACGCCAGCAAATCCTCGAAAACCAACTCAAACCTATTTTGGCATCGCTGCGCGGTAAACCCACACTAGAAACTGGCTATGTTGCGGGTAATATTATAAATCTATTGTGTCAAATGCAGACAGATTTAAGCGGTTGGGATTTTTCTAATTTAACCGTTTGGCAAGCTTATTTACCCGATACAAATTTGCATTGTGTCAACTTTGCTGGGGCTGATTTAGCTAATTCGGTTTTCGCTGAAGTTCTGGGAAGCGGTTTGTCAATCGCTTTTAGCCCGGATGGAAAACTTTTAGCAATGAGCGATACGAATAGTGAGATTCATTTGTGGCAAATGCCCGAATTTAGGCTACTGAGAACTGACAAAGAATACGGCAGCATTGTGTTATCTGCTGCTTTTAGTCCAGATGGAAAAACCTTTGCTACTGCCGGTAGTAACGGCACGATTAATTGCTGGGATGTTAGCAGTTGGTCGATTCGTCAAATATTGCAGGGAAATCATAGCAGTGTGCTGGGAGTTGCTTTCAGTCCCGATGGCAAGATGCTTGCTAGTGGCATCGGTGATGGGACTGTGCGTTTTTGGGATTGGAGTAATGGACGATGTTTGCTAACTTTGGCAGCACACAAAAGTCAGGCTTGGTCGATCGCATTTAGTCCTCAAGGTAATATTTTAGCTAGTGGCGGTGATGACGGCATACTTAAATTGTGGGATGTTGCTACGGGACAATGCTTGAAAATGTTTGAGAGTGATAGCAGTCAAATTCGATCGGTGGCTTTCAGTCCGGATGGTAAAATGGTAGCCCGGGGCGGTGCTGATTGTTCGATCGCCCTCTGGGATATTAACACGGGTGAACTCGTTAGGATTTGCTCTGGACATTCACAAATAGTGGTGTGTGTTGCCTTTAGTCCTAATGGTCAGATTTTAGCAAGTTGCAGCGAAGACAGCACCGTGAGATTGTGGGAGGTAGCATCGGGTGAGTGTCTAAAAACACTGCAAGCACACACCAGTCGAGTTTCATCTGTCGCGTTTCGTCCAGATGGCAAAATTTTAGCTAGCACTGGTGAAGATTGTACGGTGAGACTGTGGGATGTCAGAAGGGGTTATTGTCTGAAAACAGTATTTGGGCAAAGCAATCCAGTAAATTCGGTAGTTTTCTCGCCCGACGGTCAAACTTTAGCGAGTAGCGATCGCGCCGTGAGATTATGGAATATCAAAACCGGGAAGTGTCTTAAAACCATACAGGATGGACATACTAATCGATTGAAATCCATTGCCTTCAGTCCAAATGGGGACTTGTTGGCGAGTGGATTCTCTGACACTACTGTCAGGTTATGGGATGCTATGACAGGTGAATGCCTACAAAGTTTAGAGGGTCATTCGGCTTGGGTTTGGGGAGGAGCAATCAGTCCTGATGGTAAGATGTTGGCAAGTTTCAGTGCTGACCAGACGATCGAACTATGGGATATTAGCACAGGGCAATGTCTTTATACTTGTACTGAGCATCAGAGTTGGGTGATGGGAATTGCTTTTAGTCCTTCAGGTGATATTCTGGCTTCTGCGAGTACCGATAAGACGGTGAAGTTATGGGATGTCAGTACAGGGAAAGTCTTAAGCACTTTGATGGGAAATAGCGGTTGGGTTTGGTCTGTTGCCTTTAGTCCTGACGGTAATATTTTGGCAAGCAGCAACAGTGACGGTAGCATCAAGTTTTGGGATATCCATACCGGAGAATGTCTGACCAGCATAGAGGGACATGATGGTATTGTTTCATCGGTAATCTTCAGTCCTGATGGTACACTCTTGGCGAGTGGCGGTCACGATCAAACTGTACGAGTTTGGGATGCGAGGACGAATAATTGCTTGCAAGTTCTGCGGGGACACGAAAATTTGGTGTGGTGTGTTGCTTTTAGTTTAGATGGGCAGATACTGGCTAGCAGCAGCCAAGATGAGACGATTAAGTTTTGGGATGCCGTAACTGGTGATTGTATCAAAACTTTGCCTGTTCCGAAACCTTATGAAGGATTAAATATTGCAGGTGTTAAAGGTGTAACTGAAGCAACTGGGGCGATGCTCAAAACACTGGGGGCCGTGGAAGTAAGTCGATCGTGATATGTTGTAGGATTCTTAAGAACAGGCAAGATGCCTGTTCCAAAAAGAGTGATTTTTTTGGTAGGGAGGGCTGGATATCCCCTCAGTTTCACCAGACTTGGAAATGCTAAATTTGCCCCGCAGGTGGCGAGTCTTGAATTTTAACGAGTGCTGCTTTCATTTCTGGAGTATCTAAGAACTTTTGGGTTGCTGCGATTAAACGATCGCCCCAAAGATTTTCTTTGAGAAAATCTACAGTAGCATAGCGTTTATCTAGTTTCAGAGCCGCTTCTCCCATCGCTAAGCCTTTTTCTTTGTCGCCTTTGCCGTACAATGCTACTGCTAGAGCTAGCATTGGTTCGGCTGCTTTGTTGTCGATCGCGATCGCCTGTTCCCAACGTTTAATCGCGCCATCGGCATCTCCCTTTTCGTATTTGACTAATCCGATATTGTTGAGAGCGGGCCAGAGATTTTTTTCTAAAGCAAAGGCTTTTTCATATTGGGCGATCGCATTGTCCAATCGTTTAAGCTTGTAAAAAGCATTGCCTAAATCAAATAATGCACCCGGATTATCTGGTTTTAACTTCAACCCTGCTTGTAAGTATTCAACTGCTTTTTCATAGTTTGCTTGCCGAAAATGAGCTTCCCCCAAGACAAATTTAATGGCAGGATTTTCCGGCGACAGAGATTGAGCTTGTTGCAAAGCGTCAATGCCTTTTTGCAACTGGTCAACTTGAAGGTACAAGCCGCCTAACAAAGTCCAAGCTTGAGAATTCTTAGGGGCTAATTGTGTGGCGAGTTCGGCTCTGGGTACCGCGAGTTGGTACTGCTGGAGTCTGGCTAGCTGGACAGCTTCTTCTCCCAGGCTCAAGGCTGTTTGTTCGAGTTGGGCAGAGTCGATTTGTAGAGTGTAAGGCAGGAGTGCTTGGGCGACAACGGGTTTGGGCATTGTGCACAAACCCAGGGCCAGTAGCAGAGATATTAGAGGAATCCGATTAGGCACGCGAGCAGCCCCAGCAAAAAATATAAAGGTTTCTCGATCGCCTATGATAACCTATAATTCTCCCCTTCAGCCTCACCGGACTAGATTATATTAATGGCGATTGAGACCATAGTCCGATCGTTCGGTTAATTGTTATGAATCTTTGCTACGCCTGGATGCTCTGTTGAATTCGATCTAACAATTGGGCTGCTGACAAAGAAGAAGGCAAAATTTTAGCAGCTACTTCTTGTAGTAGAAAGTCGATCTCCTCCGATTCTGAATTGACACTACACCGATAATCCAAAACTAATATCGGCGGTTTTGTTGCCATTTCTCGCAGACTTGATAGTGCTGACAACAGACTGGGGGATTCCGAGTGCCTGTCTCCCAAGCAAAGCAAAACTAAGTCCACACTTTGATATTGCAACTGCTGCAAAACTTCCCTCCAATGGACAGCAATTGACCCTCGAAAGCCTGCGGTTTGGATGTACTGAATTAAAGCTTGAAAGTTAGGGGCAAATTTTTCAGAATTATGAATAGGAAAATTGACATTTGTCGAAGGACTCTCTGCATTTTCGGCTGTGGCTGTATCCCGATTTTCCCTAATATTTTGCTGCAAGTCCAGTAAGGTTGAAATATCAGCAAATAAAATGCTAGGCTTCCAACTCATCCCAGCCGCTACTTGAATAACTTGCCACAAAGCAGAGGCTACCAAAGGAGTGTCAGAGGTGTCGCTGTCGGTGGCTAAACACGGAAATACTGACAGTCCCTTGACTTGATTTGCCAGTTGTGTAGTTGCCTGATCTAAAGTTACTAAAGGCAGAAAACCCAAACTCGAAGACTGACTTAACTGTTCGATAAAAGCTGAAGGGTTTTGCAGTTGGTTTGTACCGTCCAAAACGATCGCATCGGGACGCCAGATACGGGCCACCAGTTCTGCCTGACCGAGGTCATCTGCTTCTAAAACTCGGCAATAGTTAGGGTTGAGCAATAAAGATGAGCCTTGGGAGGCACTGTTCTGCGGGCACAGCCACAAAATAGTCAAACAACTTCTGACATTGGGGGTATTCCCATCGGGGTGTCCGATCAAATCGCCCAGCAGCATTCCCAAGGCAGGCTCTGTGATGGGTAAGCTTAAAAAGCCTTCGGCTCGGTTGATGGAGGCTCGTTCTTTTTCACCTCTGGTGGCTGTGATGATGGCTGGTATCGATCGAGTATCTGGATCGCTCTTGAGCAGTGTCAGCACGTCCCAGCCGGACAACAGTGGCAACAACGGGTTCAGGAAAATCACTTGGGGACTGAATCGGCGGGCTTTTTCCAGTGCTTCGGTGCCGGAACGGGCGACGATTACTTGATAACCTAAACCGGTCAGAACTTTGGTTAAATCTTCGATATATTTGGGAACTGCTTCGACGATTAATACGAGGCGAGAACGAGAATTGGCGATCGGGTACTGATATTTTGGTTTGAATAATTCTGGCTCTATGCCTGGATATTCTGCCACATCTTCTCTAGTGTTTCCCGGAGGATTTGGTGGCAGGAGTAAGGTAAATTGAGAACCTTGACCTTCTGAGGAAATAAACGAAACGTCTCCGCCGTGGAGCCTAGCTAAACGTTGAGTCAGTACCAGTCCTAGTCCGGTTCCTTGAAATCGGCGAGTTAAGGGGCTTTCTAATTGTTGGAATTTTTGAAATATGAGGTGCTGTTTGTCGGCTGGGATGCCGATGCCATTGTCCCAAACTGTGAAAGCAATCCAGCCTTCCCAAACATTTACTTTCAAGCCAATTTTGCCACCAATTTCTGTGAATTTGAGGGCGTTGGATAGCAGGTTGACGAGCATTTGTCGCAACCGCAGTTCGTCGGCGATTAAGTGGCTTAGTCCCGGTTCGATTTCGAGTATAAATTCGGTTTGGATGGGGGATTCTTCCCCTGGGTTGGCGGTAGTTACCTCGGATTTTGATGGGGATTTTTCTTCTTGCTGTTGGAGTTGTTTGGCTTGTTCAAAGGCTCTGTGGCAGGCTGCGGTAATTTCGACTGGTTCGGGAATTAGTTCTAGCTGCCCGGTTTCCATCCTGGTCAGGTCTAAAATGTCGTTGACTATGGTCATTAAGTGTCGCCCGCTTTGATGGATGAGTTTGGCGTAGCGAGTTTGGCGATCGTTGAGTTCTCCGATTAATTTATCTTTGAGGAGGCTGGACAAACCGAGGACGGCGGTGAGAGGGGTTTTTAGTTCGTGGCTGATACAGGATAAAAATTCGTCTTTTAGTCGGTTGAGGTGGATTAAGTCGGCATTTTTAGCTGCTAGTTCTTTGGCGACTAAATGTTCTTCGGTGACATCTTGTCCCATGACTAAAATTAGGTTGTCCGAGAGTGGCTGTTTGACAAATTGCCAGATTCGTTCTTGACCTTTTTGGACTGGACAGTCGCAAATGTAGGTGTCTGGTTTGCCTGCGATGGGACACCAGGCTGGGCTGGTTAAGGTGGATGGGGAGGCGGCGGCGTAGAGGGGTAGGGGGCAACTGGTGGCTGCGGTGGAGTCGCGATCGCCCGATCGCCCAGCTCCTACTAAGCTTCTGAATTCTGGGGAGATGGCTAAATTTGGGGGGCTATTATATTTAGTCGGCTCTGGGCCTGGTTGATGGGGAGATGAGCGATTTCGATTGACTGCTGTTTCTGGGACTGGTTCTGGACCAGCTCCCAGTAAAATCCGCCACGCTGCGTTTTGACTGACTATCTGTCCGGTGGGGGTTTGCAATCTCAGGGGTAGGGGCAGTTTTTCGAGGAGTTGGACTAGGGAATTGAGGTTTTCTGAGGGTTTGAGTCCTGCTTCGAGAAAGCGTAATTGACCGTCTAGGGCGCTGGCCATCGCTGAATGTACCGGCTCTCTGCCTGCTGTTTCTTGAGCTTTGATGCTGTATTCGGCAGCCGTCGAGATCGGGATGCAGTTGCTGTGGGCGACGAATTGCAGCAGGCTGAGGCTGTTTAGAAGTCCCAAAAATTTGCCTTCGGAATTGGTCAGGGCGATGGGAGTATCGACAAATCTGCCCTCCATTTTTCCCAGGTCCCATAGGTTCTTAATTTCTGCTGTTTGCAGGTATTCCCAGAATTCGCTGACGCTCCAATCTGCGGGTACGGCTCTGAGGGGAGCGATGGCGATCGGGTTTTCTGACAGGGGTTGTTGCCATTTCTGGTCTTGGTCTGCCAGGGGCATGAGGCTGCGGAGATATATTAATCCCAGGGGCTGTAGCTGTTCGTTGACTAATGCGATGCGATCGCAGTTGCCCTGACTGAAAATTGACCGCAGTGTTTTTAGCTGAGCTGTCGGTCTGCACAGTGGCACTGGCTCGATAAAATTTTGGAGACTAGGGCGGGTTTGTGGCATAACGAACCTGAGAGTCTGCTCCCCTGAGCAGTAATATTTTTGAGACCCAATGTAGCTGCCGATTTCTGTATCTAATTTGTTTTATATCAGTCTGCTAAGGCACCTTGAGGCTTGACCGATCCCCGCCAGTTCGATGCCAGTCCTTGATTTGGGGCTACTAGCACCTATTTTCAGGCTTAAGCTTAATTGCAGAAATCACGCTGGGGGTGCTTGAGCTAGCAGCAAAGGACTACAGTTTTATTATCCCTCTGTCACAAGGTTGTTACCATTTTTGTAGTTAAGATTGGTAACATAAATGTTGCGATGATTGTTAAAATGTTAAGTGTTTTGTAAAGGAGATATCAACTCTGAGCGATCCACCATTTTCAGGCAACTTAAATGTTTCACCTACAGCTTTGCTTCCCCAACTGTCTATATGTATCTTTGTCAAGTCAGAGGAACTCGCAGGCTTGGCGATCGAGGTTTTGGGAGGCAGACGTTATGCTTTGACCCAGGTTAAGTCCGAGAGCGAGTTTTTTGGATACCTGAAGCACAATTACCACCTAGACTGTTTGGTTTTTGAAGTAGATGGGGATCTGCGATCTCTGACTGCTAAACTCCAAGAGCGATCGATCTTTTTACCGGCTGTGATTTTTGCGACAAAGCCCGGAGACGATCGGACACAGGAAGTGCAACGGATATCGGACCATGGCTGCTATCCGTTGGTAACTAGCCCCGAACTGAATCAAGAGCAAAGTTGCTCTTTTTTTTACCATGCTGCTGAGGTGCAACTCTTAATCGATCGATCGGACGAACTTGCAGCCAGTATCGATCGGGCGATCGCCCAATTTTTGAAACTTTCTACTCCGGTTCCTTTAGATGACCAATCTGCAAAGCTGGGTGCAACGGCGCAATTAACTGCTCAAAGTTTACTACAACGACAGCAACGCCGACTTGCTGAAAAATTGCGGGAGCGATTAGGATACTTAGGTGTGTATTATAAAAGAAATTCCCAGAATTTTTTTCGTAATTTATCTCAGGAAGAAAAACCTAAATTTTTGGAGCAATTTAAGTTGATTTATCGCCAAATTGTTTTGAGTTATTTTTCTGAAGATACTACGGTAAATAATCAAATAGATGAATTTGTGAATCTAGCTTTTTTTGCGGATGTTGCGGTGACTCAAGTTGTAGAAATTCACATGGAATTGATGGACGAGTTTGCCAAGCAACTCAAATTAGAAGGGCGCAGCGAAGAAATATTGCTGGATTACCGCTTGACTCTAATTGATGTCATCGCTCATTTGTGCGAAATGTACAGGCGATCGATTCCCAAAGATGCCTCGGAACGTCGAAAGTAAAAACTAGCTAAAAATATTATAAAATACGAAAGAATAGGGGATTTAAGACAAATAACAACTACAACTAAAACTTGATAACTAACACTCAACGTCTCATAAAAGTTCATGACTCCTCTGAAGAAAACCTACGTTCTCAAGCTTTACGTTGCAGGGAATACTCCCAACTCAGTGCGAGCTTTGAAGACTCTTAAGGACATCCTAGAACAAGAGTTTCAAGGAGTCTACGCGCTGAAAGTGATAGATGTTCTCAAAAATCCTCAACTAGCAGAAGAGGATAAAATTTTGGCAACGCCTACCCTGGCAAAAATTCTGCCGCCTCCGGTGCGAAAAATTATTGGTGATTTGTCCGATCGGGAAAAAGTTCTGATAGGATTAGATTTGCTCTATGAAGAACTTCGCGAAGAAGACATGAATTCGTAAGATAATTAGGTGACAGTCATTAGTCAGCAGTAATTAGTTATGGAGCACTAGCACCAGCTAAACACTGAGTAGAAATACTAAGGATCTGCGGTTAATGGCTGAAAACTAAAAATACTGACAATTGATAAAAATCGACATGAATGAAATTAGTCAAACGGTGCAACCAGAAGGATTGGTAACGCAGGGAGTTCAAAAAATCCGCACCATGATTGAAGGCTTCGATGACATCAGTCACGGCGGAATGCCGATCGGCAGAACAACCCTAGTCAGTGGCACGTCGGGAACCGGAAAAACCTTATTTGCTGTACAATTTCTTTACAACGGAATCACCCATTTTGACGAAGCCGGAGTTTTTGTAACTTTTGAAGAATCTCCCACAGACATTATTAAAAATGCCTACAGTTTTGGCTGGGATTTGACTAAGTTTATCGATGAAGGTAAGCTATTTATTTTAGACGCTTCCCCAGATCCCGAAGGTCAGGATATCGTGGGAAATTTTGACTTGTCTGCCTTAATCGAACGCATTCAATACGCCATACGCAAATATAAAGCAAGGCGGGTTTCTATTGATTCGGTGACGGCAGTATTTCAGCAATACGATGCTGCATCGGTGGTGCGCCGCGAAATTTTTCGTTTAGTTGCACGCCTTAAACAAGTAGGCGCAACTACAATCATGACTACGGAACGGGTGGAAGAATATGGCCCGGTAGCCCGGTTTGGAGTCGAGGAATTTGTCTCGGATAATGTGGTGATTGTTCGCAACGTTTTGGAAGGAGAACGTCGCCGCCGAACCATGGAAATTTTGAAGTTGCGGGGGACTACTCACATGAAGGGCGAGTATCCTTTTACAATCACTAATGACGGCATTAATATTTTTCCCTTGGGGGCTATGCGATTGACTCAAAGATCTTCCAATGTTCGGGTTTCTTCCGGCGACAAAACTCTCGACGAAATGTGCGGGGGCGGTTTCTTTAAAGACTCGATTATTTTGGCTACGGGTGCGACGGGAACGGGCAAAACCCTGTTGGTAAGCAAGTTTTTGGAGAATGCTTGCATGAATGGCGATCGCGCCATGCTGTTTGCCTATGAAGAGTCGCGGGCGCAGTTGTTCCGCAATGCTTATTCTTGGGGCATTGATTTTGAGGAAATGGAACATAAGGGTTTGTTAAAAATTCTTTGTAATTACCCGGAATCTGCGGGTTTGGAAGACCATTTGCAAAATATTAAATCAGAAATTGCAGATTTTAAACCCTCTCGAATTGCGATCGATTCCCTGTCAGCTTTAGAACGGGGAGTTAGCAATAATTCCTTCCGGCAATTCGTGATTGGAGTGACAGCTTTCGCCAAGCAGGAGGAAATTACAGGATTTTTTACCAATACAAGCGACCAGTTTATGGGGTCTAATTCGATTACTGATTCCCATATTTCTACGATTACTGACACGATAATCATGCTTCAGTATGTGGAAATTAGAGGGGAAATGTCGCGGGCAATTAATGTGTTTAAGATGCGTGGTTCCTGGCATGATAAAGGAATTCGGGAATACACTATTACTGATAACGGGCCGGTAATTCGGGATTCTTTCCGCAGTTACGAACGAATTATCAGCGGTTCTCCGACTCGGATTACAATTAATGAGAAGAGTGAATTATCGCGGATTCTTCAAGGGGTACAAGGTCAAGAAAATGATGATATTTAAGCCTTAAAGTCCTGGAGGCTAACAACTCTCGTCAATTTGTATTCACAAACACCCTAAGAGTAAACCCCTGGAAACGCGAAAACCCTTGATTTTTCAAGGGTTTTAGCTATTTAAGTGTAAGAGCGGGCAGCGGGAATCGAACCCGCATAGTTAGCTTGGTACGCGGTAGGAGAAAATCGCTCAATCTTTTATGCTGTAACGAACTTTGTGTTTTCAGAATACTTTGTCTCCAATTTTGTCTCCAATTTGTCTCCAAAAGCAGTATCCTAATTGCATTCAAATTGGAGGCAAAATTATGGTTGACTCTCCCGATCGGGCAAAAAAAGGGTCGGTTGTTGTCCAGACCCGCAGTGGCAGACTGAGGTTGCAATTACCCAGACATCTTTATGGCGGTGAACGCAAACACTTTTACCTCAACTTGGCAGATACCCCGGAAAACTGGGAACTGGCATTCGCCAAAGCACGGTTGATTGAATCTGATATCAAATTTGAGCGGTTTGACCCCACACTCGGCAAGTACAAGCCACAGACTCACCTGACTGTGATTGAGACTGTGAAGCCTAAGCCGGAACTGACACTGACTCAACTGTTTGCTAAATACTTGGAATTCAAGAAGCCAGCACTCAAGGCCACAACCTTCAATTACTTAGTGACGGGCATTCAGAGCTATATTGACCGTTGCCCTCACCAGCCTCTGTCTGAGGACGGCGCTTTGCAGGTACGCGCTTGGTTATTGGAGGACACTACCAACAGCATGACTAAGAGGATTTTGACTCACCTAAATGCAGCGGTGAAGTGGGGGATTAAGTTCAAGATTGTCAAGGGATTAACCGTATCGCCATTTGAAGGGATGGCGACTGAATTGCCTAAGCACAACTGGGAAAGTGACCCTGAACCTAATGCTTTTACAGCCCAAGAAAAAGAGCTTGTACTGGAAGCTTTTAGGAATCACAGAGGGACTTGGAACGGTAGGGGTGAAACTGGACAAAAGTTTTGTTTTTATTACCCTATGGTGCAATTCTGGCTGATGACTGGATGCCGTCCATCTGAGGCTGTGGGGCTAAGATGGCGTGACGTTGCTAGTGACTTTTCTCACATTGTTTTCAATGGGAGCGTTCAGCATCCAGGCGGTAAGGAGACGAGGGTTGAGGGTAGTAAGAATAATAAACGTCGTAAGTTTCCTTGCAATCAAGAACTGATTCAGTTGTTAAAAAGTATCAAGCCGAAAAGTCTGACTGATAAAGATAGTCTGGTATTTCCATCACCTGTCAAGGGCGGGGCGATTAATTACAACAATTTCACTAAGCAGGTATGGCATAAGTTGGTTGACCCAATTACCGAAAACAGTCGGCAACATCAACAGGATTGTAAGACAACCACGCCTTATTCTTGTCGGGATACTTTTATCAGCGAACAGGTAGGCAAAGGTGTACCGAGTGCGGTGGTTGCTAAATGGTGCGATACGTCGGAAAAAGTGATTAATGCTGTGTAT
>RDXH01000392.1 GCA_004292745.1 Oscillatoriales cyanobacterium
TTCTCAAATCCCCATTCCCAATGCACAGCCACAGGAAAAATTAGCTATTGAAACCCTAGTTAATTACATAATCTACCTCACCGCCGAACTCAAAGATATTCCTAGTCATGGCGAAAAGATGGTAGCAACAGCAGAAGACAAACTGATGCTGAGTTATTTTGAGCAAGTTGTTGATGCGCTGGTGATGGAGTTATATTTACCGGAAGAATTGCACAGCGATGACAAATACTTCATGAGTCATGTGTTATCGGAAAATCTTCCCGCTTTCGATACCATCAAAGGTGATAAAATGCCAGTGCTGAGACAAATCTTTAAACGACTATTTGACTCTGAGCATCCGATTCGGGTTAATATTTATTTTTTGAATAGTTTGGAAGTCGTTCGTATTATTAGAGGTTTAGGATGAGAATTATGAAGGTTGAATATAGCAATCCTAAATCACCAGTCAGAGACTACTGTTTGACTATTAAATCTCGATCCCCCCTAGCCCCCCTTAAGAAGGGGGGGACAAGAACTTTCTCAAAGTCCCCCTTCTTAAGGGGGATTTAGGGGGATCGAGACTCAGGTAAAAAGGAGATTTATCAAGGCTTTCGGCTTAAGTTGACACCAATGGGCACGGTGGGGTCTCCTGATTTCGGGTAATATTAATTCCGGTGCAACCGGAATTGATATGATTTAACTCCCAGTCAATTTCGCAATGCAAGATGTTTCCAAAACCACCACAATACCGTTCTGAAAAACAGCACAACTTGTCATTGCTTCAGCTAACACAGGAATTTTACCTTGTTTCAAAACTTGCATCGCCTCTGGTGTAGAATCAAAGACATCTATCCACCCGTAATCCTTTAGATACTGAAGAGTCAAGGCATTGTAATCGAGCATCCAGAAATCTATTCCATATTGATTAATAAACTTTTGCACCACAGAGCGATCGGGAGTATACTGAGCACGAATCAAATCGTTAATTCGCTGTCTAAATCTAGTATAATAGCCTTTTTGATAAGGCACTGCATATTCTTTTCCTACCAAAACCGAGCGCTGACTAAAAGTTGGCACATTGTCCACCTCTGGCGCTAAGGAAGCAATCAAAATATCTGGCGGTTGCCGCTGAAAAAACTGGTACAATTCGGGCATTTTACCCTCTACATACCCAACGCTAGGAAATTTATCCACTAAGCAGGGATACAGCACAACTACCACAGCAATTATCGCTGTTGTGATGATTGACACTAGATTTTTGATGCCAAAGTTGGTTTCAGTTGTCTTGGCCCAATTTCCCACTCCATCTAGGAGCAAAGTTAGGCCGATCGCACTTAAGAACACTACAATAAATCGCAAGCTATAAGCAGTATAGCGCCCAGGCTGATATAATTTAAAAATGGTAGCATGAGCTGCAAGAAACATGACTAAGGATGCTAAAAATAGTTGCAGCAACAGCCAGATATTACTTTGAATCTGTTTGGCTACAGGAAAGTGCGATCGCCATACCAATAGCAGCGGAAATAACCATGCAGCACAGTGAGTAACGGGGGTAAACAGGGACTTGGGAAACATCCCACTACCCCGGCCAGTCAGCCAATAATCTAGGGGATTTGGACGAAAAAAAGCATTTCGGCCTTGGGGCGCAAATTCGGGCATTGTTTTAGCTTCTGCTGCTGTATAAGCGGGCCCAAATTCCGATTTATCTACGGCATAGGGTAGCATTACTAAAAACACAACTCCTAAACCTGTAGTGCAAAATAGGTAATTTGTGCGATCGCGCGACAAGCGCAAACTACCTTTTTCCCATTCCAGCAACCGTAAAACTAAAATACCCGCAGCTACCAATGCGTAAGGAGGGTAAAATAGTCCGATTAAGGCGATCGCCCCTAAACAAGGCAGCAGCGAACGTCGCAGCAAATAATATAAAAAAGCGAGAAATATCGGATAGATAAAGGCTCTGGGCGTTGTGGAGGCCAAATCGTCTGTCATCCACATATGTTGGTTTAGCAGCAAAGAGGCAATAAATCCAGTCATGGGTACTGGCAGTATTTCTAGAGCAATGCTGGCTGCTATTTTGTAGAGCGTGCTGTAGCCTGTGGGGCTGATGGATTGAAAGTAGTTAGCAATGAAATCATTGGGAAACAATTGGCGATCGACAAATCGCATCATCCAGAAAACGTGTTGTCTGGCATCGTCTTGCACGATATACTCGCTACCGAAGGCTTGTCTTAGTCCTAACCAACCATAGATTGCGGCAAATGTCAAGCTTAAAGCTAACCAAAAGATGGTAGGCGATCGAGATTTATCATCATGATTTGTGGCAGTCAGAAATTTGTGCAAGGGGGTGATGAACATGGGGGAAAAAATAATATTATATTAATTCTGGTTGTATCGGAATGATTAAACCTTACTAGGACACAGAGGACACAGAGAAAGAGAAGAGAGAAATAATAATTCCGATGTCAACGGATTTGATATCATGTAGTTGACCGTTGTATGGTCATGATTTAACCTTTTTGCTATAAAATTCTAACTCAATACTCAAAAAACATAACTTTTCAATGAAAGCTAAAACTCCTGCTTCCCCAATACCACCAAGCCCAGAGTCAGCCAAAAAAGCAGAACCTGCCTTTGGCTGGAACGCCTACGCGGAACAAATCAACGGACGATTTGCAATGGTGGGATTCGTGGCAATTCTGTTGCTAGAATTTTTCACAGGCGAGAATTTTTTCACCTGGCTAGGTTTGCGTTAAATCACTAAAAAATGGAAGGTGAAAAATAAATTATTATCCAATTTTCACCTTCTGCGTAGATGTTTTACCTCAGAGAATATCGATCGATCATTAATTTTTAATGACTTCCCGGACTTTCAAACTGTACTTTCCTTTACCTTTTGGCGGTGAATCAAAAGCATTGACAATTACTTTGTAGCTACCACTGGCAGACAAAGTAACAGTCAATTCCGAATTGGAATTTTGCTCAGTAGCATCATCATTTTCTGCAAGCAATTCGCCTTTGGAGTTGAAGACAGCCAGATAAGTATCAAACTCGCCACTTTCTAAGGAAACAACTACTGTCTGGCCTGTCGTGCCTTCAAAGGTATATTCGTCATATAAACTGCTGTCTGAGGGCAGTACGGAAGAATTAGCCGGAGTCAGTTCTCCTTGTTTTTCCAAAATGACTTTAGACGATCCGGCAGCAGGAATAGGCAAAGCTGAGGGAGTTGGTATTGCTGATGGCGAAGACTTCGGAGTAGCCTGAGCTAAAACATGATTAATATCCCTGTCAGTATGAGGGGCATTCTGAGAAAATCCTGCGGCAATTAGGGTTGAATTACCGGGTGCTAAAACTCCACTCGCATCGAAAATTGGCGAGGAAGCAACGGGCTTGGCTGAAACAGTAGCTAGTAGAGCAATTGGCGCGATCGCCCAAAATCTAACTTGACGCATGAATTACCTCAGTTTTTGATGAAGGAAGAAGGAAGAAGACCCCCCCCTGCCCCCCCTAGGGGGAAATTCAGGCAGAAGGAAGAAGGAGGAAGAACCCCCCCCTGCCCCCCCCTAGGGGGGAAATTCAGGCAGAAGGAAGAAGGAAGAAGAACCCCCCCCTGCCCCCCCCTAGGGGGGAAATTCAGGCAGAAGGAAGAAGGAGGAAGAACCCCCCCCTGCCCCCCCCTAGGGGGGAAATTCAGGCAGAAGGAAGAAGAACCC
>RDXH01000144.1 GCA_004292745.1 Oscillatoriales cyanobacterium
AATTTTGATGCTGGCGGTGAAAGTTCCCTGGGGCATCTCATCCAAATTATAGGTTATCAAATGTTTGGAGTCGATCGAGTGCGGTTGTTCCAAGCTTTATGTCCGCAATTTCCACACCTAGTCAGATTTGAGATTGGATATTTAAGATTTTAAATTAGGGAACTGTTGTCATGAAAGCTGTTGAGTCATTATCGGCTGTGGGCATTTTGGCATGGTGGAGGCTATGCTAGGGATGTGGCTGGGGTGATGTGTGTCCCCTGTCACGGACGATGGGCTCAATTACAACAGGGCGATGGTATTGAGGGAACCTTCACGCGCGATCGTCTTTATCTATTTTGGGATCGCTTAAAATTTTACACTCAACTCCCTTTTTCACAACCGCCCATCTAATTTTTAGATTCCCAAACCCAAAAAAAGCTGTTTGTCTAAAGGAGTATTCTGATTTTGTCGCTACTCTTCATATCAATAAAATGTTGTCTTTGTCAAGGGTTAGTAGCCAGATTTTTTATGGCTTATAGATAGATTTAATTCAACAGCAAACTGCACATTTATGGCGTTTTTTGTTAACTAGAACACACACTTTCCCAAAAATTAAGATAGGATGGGATTTCAATCTCAATTGTACTCAGAAGCGGGCAGCACATTTGTCAGTCTTGTTACGATCGCAAACTCAAGACTCAGAAGCTCGTGGCTAGACGCAAGAAAGCGAAGATTTCTGTATCAGATCAGACTGTTTTACAGACTTTGCCTCATTAATGGGCGATCGCCACAGAAGTTAGCAAGTAGGTTAGCAAAATTCGAGGGGCGATGGAGAGCGATAGTCAACAGCGATTTTCCACCGGGGTAATTATATAGAGCGATCATTAGTCATTAGTCATTGCTCATCGATCGGTGTTAATTATTCATTAATTCACAATCATTTATCATCAGTTACTAATCGGGTATGCCACAGATTGAAAATTCAATAACAAACTACTGAGAACTAATGAATAACCGATCGTGAGTAAGGGCGAATGACTAATAACTAATAACTAAATGATAGTTCCATCGGGAATCGTGGCATTTTTCAGGACTACCACAATGCCGCTGCGGATGTAAAAACCTTCGCTTTCGCGATTGGCTTCTTCCACTCGGTCTTTATTAATGATTTGAACATTGCGGCCGATGCGTGCATTTTTATCCACAATCGCGCGGCGAATTGTGGTATCTGCACCGATGCCGAGGGCAACGCCACTGTTTTCCAATGCTGAATGGCGTTCGGCATCGGGTTCGTAGAAGTCAGAACCCATGACGAGGGTGTCTTGAATTGTACATCCAGCTTCAATGCGCGATCGAACTCCCAAGACAGAATGGTCGATCCGACACTGTTTGAGAATACACCCTTCGGCAATAATTGATTCAGTCACCGTAGCATCTAACAACTTAGTCGGTGGCAAGAAACGCGGGCGAGTGTAAATTGGAGCATTTTCATCGTAGAAACTGAAAGGAGGCTTAGGCTGTTTGGTTAGCGCCAAATTAGCATCATAAAAAGCCTCTATGGTTCCAATATCTTCCCAGTAATCGTCAAATAAATAAGCTTGAACGTTATGGTCTTTTGCCGATGCCGGAATAATCTCTTTACCAAAATCAGTTTGGTTTAGGGATTGTTTAAGAAGTTTAATCAGAACCTCTTTTTTGAAAACATAAATCCCCATCGAAGCAATGTAAGGACTTTCCTTGGCTTGTTCTGATGTCAGTCCCAGTGTAGTGGTATCCACCTGCATTGCTTTGAGCGCATCACCTTTTGGCTTTTCGCTAAAAGAAACAACCCGACCATTGTCGTCAATTTTCATCAAACCAAAATCCGAAGCCCGCTTTTCATCCATGGGCAAAACGGAGAGGGTGATGTCAGCATTAGTTTCGCGGTGTCTGTCCACAAATTTGCGGTAGTCCATGCGATAGAGGTGGTCGCCGGAAAGAATCAAGTATTCGTCAACGTCCCACTCTTGTAGCAGCCAGAGATACTGGCGAACTGCATCGGCTGTCCCTTGAAACCAGTCAGGGTTTTCCTGAGTTTGCTGGGCTGCGAGTACCTCGGCAAATCCGTCTGTGAAGCCGGAAAATTGGTAGGTACGAGCAATGTGGCGGTTCAGGGATGCCGAGTTGAATTGGGTAAGGACGTAGATTTTGAGTATTTCTGAGTTAATGCAATTGCTGACTGGAATATCGATGAGGCGATATTTGCCGGCAAGGGGAACCGCGGGTTTGGCGCGCAGTTTGGTTAGGGGGTAAAGGCGGGTGCCTACACCGCCACCGAGAATGATGGCTAATACTCTTTTCAAGGAACTTCCTCCAGGGGGCCGATGAACTCTCCAAGTCCAGTGTCTGATGGTGAGGACTTCTTGACAAGGGGGGAACTTTGGATTTTGGATTTTAGATTATAGATTGGGGATTTTTGAGTTTAAATACTTATCAATAAATTGAGTAGATCTTCAAAAAGATCTTGTATTTTCTACCAAAAGTTAGATACCTCAGCAACCTCTGCTACATTAGCCTAAGCCATAGCAAGCTAGGAAAACTGTATGCAGATTCAAACGCCAGACTGGGTTAAACACGCCGTATTCTACCAAATATTCCCCGATCGCTTCGCCAAAAGCAAACAGCCCCGCCAACGCCTGCTACAAAACTTCATGTGGGAGGAGTGGCACGAAATCCCGACCCTGCAAGGCTACAAAGGTGGCGACTTGTGGGGTGTGATGGAACAGCTAGACTACTTGCAAGATTTAGGGATTAACGCCATTTACTTTACGCCGATTTTTCAATCGGCGAGCAATCACCGCTATCACACTCACGACTACTATCAAGTCGATCCGATGTTGGGCGGTAATCAGGCTTTTAAAGATCTTCTAGATGCTGCTCACGATCGCAACATCAAAATCGTCCTCGATGGCGTATTTAACCACGCCAGCCGCGGCTTTTTCTTCTTCCACGACATCCTCGAAAACGGCTCCCATTCTCCCTGGTTGGATTGGTTTAAAATTGAAGGTTGGCCGCTATCTCCCTACGATGGCAATTATCCGGCTAATTACGCCGGTTGGGACGGCAATCGAGCGCTACCTGTATTCAATCACGACAATCCAGAAGTCCGGGAATATATCATGGAAATAGCCGAATACTGGATTAAGTTCGGCATTGACGGCTGGCGGCTAGATGTTCCTTTTGAAATTAAAGCACCAGGATTTTGGCAGGAATTTCGAGACCGAGTAAAGGCGATTAATCCCGAAGCTTACATTGTGGGCGAAGTCTGGGAAGATGCGAGGGAATGGCTCGACGGTACCCAATTTGATGGGGTGATGAATTATCTGTTTGCGGGACCAACTATTGCTTTTACAGCGGGCGATCGAGTAGATGTAGCTCAAATTGAAGGTCGTTCTTACCGTCCCTATCCCCCACTTTTTGCTCAGGAGTACGGCGAAAAAATTCAGCACGTTTTAGAATTGTATCCTTGGCCGATTCAGCTCACTCAACTCAATTTGTTAGCCAGTCACGACACCGCCCGGTTATTGTCCATTACCGGAGGCGACCAAAAAAGTGTTGAACTTGCTACCTTGTTGCTGTTAACTTTTCCCGGAGCTCCCAGCATTTATTACGGCGATGAAGTTGGTTTACCTGGTGCTCTCGACCCAGATTCCCGTCGTGGTTTTCCTATCAAATCAGATTGGAAACTCGATGTTTTAGATTACCACAAGCAATTGATAGCTTTGCGACAAAAATACTGTGCTCTCCGCACCGGAGGGTATGAAATTTTGTTTGCTCAGGGAACAGTTTATGTTTTTGCGAGAATCTTGGGGGATGAAGAAATCGTGGTTGCGGTCAATGTTGCCACAGAATCTGCACATATTAGCTTTGAAATGCAGGTCACAGATCCCGGCCGAAGTTTCAAATATGCTGACCCGAAATTGCTGTTTGGTCAAGGTGAGTTTGTTTGGAAAGAGGAAGGGGAAACTCGGTATTTAGAATTGAGTCTGCCGGCGCGATCGGGCTTGATTTTAGGTTAAGCTAATTTAGCAAGCAGTTGCTAAATTAGTCTTGGACGCAACCATCTTAAGAATAGGGCAACCATCGGGGTTGCCCCTACAAAACACTATATATAGATGCTGTGTGTCCAGGACTGTAAAAGACTGAAGACTCAGATCCCCGACTTCTTTAAGAAGTCGGGGATATAAGGGAACGCAGAAGCAAATCGCATTATGCGGTAGGATGACCCAATAGCTGATTATGATGAGTTTGTTCATGTGCCACTGCATAATCCTCTGAAACCATCCCGATGAACAGACAAAGTTTATCCAGAGGCGAATATGGTAACTACAATCGAGCAAATTGTCCCATACCAGGACTTCCGCAATTGGAAGTACGAAGTGGATGCAGAGAGCGATCGCATTCTCACAGGCGTTAAGGCTCTCAACCCAAAGGAAGCAGAATTAGGGGAAAGGTTGTTACTGACGCGGCAAGATTTCTTGCCAGAGAGTGCCATTACCCTATTATAGCAAGGGATTACTGCCCACAAGCTCATAGGAATTAGCTAATCTGAAAATACAGGGAAAAACGATGAAAAAGCGCAGGGATCTTGTTGAATTATTTTCTACTTTTCTTCAGATTGATGACCATTACGATGCTCTGGGCCCCTGTTGGGAAAAGTCGCCCCGGCTGGCAAGTAATATGACTAAGAAAATCGAGTCAGAAGCGATCGCAAATGAAGAATTTTGGGCCCAATACTGGCTGAAAGCAACTCTCAAAGACTCCCAAACCAAATCCTCGGCGAGGGAACACCTATCAGCTTACTTAGAAGAAGCCTGCTATTGGACAGCAATCAAAATTTACCAGCAGCTTGCAGCTTACCAACTACGACGAGTGGATTGTTTCTTGATGCTCAGAGAAGTAGCGGCTAATCCCGTCAAGCTCTTTAAGAACTATGACTACAAAAGTAGCAGTGTCAAAACATATTCCCAATTTGCCTTAAAAAGCGCTGTGCTGGATCAAGTGCGGAAAGGGAGAGAATTAGACAAATATACTTGGCCGGCACTACTGCGAGCAGTTACTAAAAAGCGGCTTAAAGAATCCTTGCACAAAGCCAATCTCAAAGAGCCAGAAATGTCTCAATGCTTGTTAGCTTGGCAATGTTTTCGCGATAAGTACGTCCCGACTAAAGCGGCTGGTAGTAAGCAATTGCAACCACCAGATCAGAGGCAAATGGAAGCGATCGCCAACCATTATAACCAACAGTATAATCCCCAAGAAGCCCTAAGCGCTCAAACAATTCAAAAGTTGCTAGAACTCTGCGTTCAAGTAATTCAAGATAGTTCAAAAACCAGCTTTTTTTCCCTGGAAGATTGTGTTTCTGAACCTGCTTTCATCTCTGAAGATCCCATTGAGGAGCAAGATGCTGTAGAGAGCGAATATCATCAAATTAATCAGGTTTTATCAAAAGCCTTTGCTGCTTTACCAGAAGAAGCACAGACTCTACTTAATCTCTGGTATGGATTGGGAATGACTCAATCAGATTTAGCTCTTGTTTTGGGAATTTCCCAACAGTATCAAGTTTCTAGAACGGTAGGGAAACACAAACAATTACTGTTAAAGCCTTTGGCAGAATGGAGCAAAGAAACTTTGCAAATCACCCTAAATTCTCAGCAACTTGGTGAAATGGCTAAACAGCTAGATGGGTGGCTAGAAGAACACTGTGCAGCACCCTTCCGTAAGGTTTTAAAGGAATCTATATTTCAGCCTTCAATCCATCCTGAAATTCAACTATTGCGGCTCGTTTTTGGGCAAAATTTAAAGCCTGAACACGTAGCTAATGAACTACAAATTAAGGAAGCAGATATCAAATTGAGGATGAATCGAGTCAAGCAAAGTTTGCAGATCAGCTTAAAATATTATGTGGAAAATACGCTGCAAATTTCTCTTGCTCCCTGCAAATCAGTAGATAAATCCACAGCCAATTTCATTGAATTGTACTTGCAAAAAGCACCTTACGCTACTTTCACAGGACTTACGCACGTCGAGGCCAGAAACCGGGTTTCGACCTAGATATCTAGTTGAGAATCAGGTATTTGTCAAAAGAAACCCGGTTTCTTTGCGTAAGTCCTGTTTCAAATAAATAAGGAGAATTGAAAAATGTTGACTACTGACGAATTACTGTTCTTAAATCCCAATCAAATCGTGCTGGATCTTTCACCACAGGAGTGTCAAGCAGCTTGGGAATCTGGTCGTCAATTTTCTAGTGATGTAGGGCGGTGGAGAAGAATCGGGAATTGAACCACAAGTTTTTCCTAATCCAACTGAGGCAATAAATCTCTGGGAATCTATCAATGGTACGGCAATTTCTCTCGAACAAACTAGAATTGTAATTATCCCAAGTGAAGCGATAGACACTGAAGAATTTTGCGTGTCGCAAGAATGGGTAGATATCCCCAATTGGACAGCAAATTATTATTTAGCAGTGCAGGTTTCTCCTGATGACGGTTATTTGCGGGTGTGGGGATACGCAACGCACCAACAACTGAAAGAGTCAGGTATTTACGATGAATTTGAGCGGGTTTATTCTCTTGAACGTGCTGATGTCATTGAAGATTTGAACGTAATGTGGGTAGCAAGGCAACTCTGTCCTGATGAAAAAGTTGAGGTAGAATCCTTACCAAGTTTATCTCAAAATCAAGCTGAAACAATTTTAGCACAAATCAGCCAATATCCTCTTGATTCACTGCGCTTAAACCTGCCCTTTACACAGTGGGGAGCTTTGTTAAGTCAAAATAGTTGGAGACAGCAATTGTGGGGACAGCGAGAGGTCGCTGTGGCAACGAATCCGACTGCGGTAGTAGAAAGAACTCTCACAAATTTGTCTAACTGGTTTGAGAATATGTTTGAAACTGGATGGCAAACAATTGCAGAATTTGTGGGACAGCCAGAAAGTAATTTAACTTTAGCATTTCGGAGCATGGAAATGGCTGTGAATCGAGGGGAAACTATTGCAAATTTAATTGACTTGATTTATAATAGTGTTGATGACGGTCAATTAAAAGTTGCGGCTCAGAGATTAGGAGAAATTGGCAATGACAATCCTGAAGCTATTGCAGCACTAATTCACCTGATTCGCACTACTGAGGATGAGGAAACTCGCTGGGCTGCGGCTGAGAGTTTGTGGACGATCGCGCCAAGCAATCCTGCATCCGGTGTTCGGAGGATTGCAGATTTGGGAATGCAGATTGGCGATCGCGCTGTGGCGCTGATGGTAGCAATTTTGCCCAAAGCGGAAGGGAAAGTGGCTATTCTGTTGCGAGTCTATCCAATGAGGGGTCAAACTTATTTACCGTCTGGCTTGCAATTAGCTGTACTGGATGAAGATGGGGATATTTTCTTGGAAACTGAAGCGAGGGATGCTGATAATTATATTCAACTCAAATTTGGGGGCGATCGGGGTGAAAGATTTAGTGTTAGAGTAGCGCTGGGAGATGATGGAATTACGGAAGGTTTTGCGATTTGAAAGAAATTTATCGTTTCCGGGCGTTAGGAGTTATCCATCTCGTCGATCGTTCGGCGGTTGAAACCGCTGGCGTTAGGAGTTATCCATCTCGTCGATCGTTCGGCGGTTGAAACCGCTACTACACAAACAAAGTCTGCCTCCGCAGACTAAGAAATATTGACGGTTATACATCCTGATAACAGTACCCGGTCAAATGACCGGGTTTTTTTATGAAGTGCGATCGCAACTCTTGCATAATCTCACAAGCCTTTCCCGATACATAAATAACAAAGCGAGATGTCAGATATAAAAACATCCTCTGTTTTTATATCTGGCATCTCAAAACATCCCAAAAACCATTATCATTCCTAGGAGACATGAAACCATGAGTACAGAAATCACCAATCAAATTGCTAATATACTGCAAAAGCGTAAAGCAACTGCTGATGAACCCAAGCGAAGACAAATAGATTTTTCCAAACTGCTCGCTCTAATTGTACAAGAACAGGAAGTGTGGGAAAACCTCTGGAAACGCTTTAACCGCGACACGGTTAATATTGGAGTTGCTGGACTAGCACGCCAAGGCAAAAGTACCTTTTTGCAAAAAGTAGCTGGACTGTCTGATGCCGAGATTCCGAGTAGCGACAGAATGCCTTGCACCAGCGTGCAAAGTAATATCTATCATTCTAAACAGGACACTTACGGACTGGTTCATTTTCATTCACAAACTTCTTTTCTAGAACAGGTAATTCTACCTTATTATCAGGAATTAGGTTTTTCCCCACCCAGAAATCTGGCAGAGTTTCGCAATAAACCATTCCCATCAGCACCAACAAATCCCCGTCAACCAGCCAAAGCTGATTCAGTTTACAGGCACTTACACGATGAATATTATGACCACTTTGATGGATATGCTAGACTGTTACAACCACAACAAAGAGCGGAAATAATTACCAAGCAGCAAATCAAAGAATATGTTTCTCAAGAGTACGATGCTGAGGGTAATCCTCTCTTATTCAGCCATTTAGCAGTGCAAAAAGTCGATATTTTCTGTTGCTTTCCCAAAACGGATGTAGAAAAAGTTGCCTTGGTTGATATGCCTGGTTTGGGAGATACCAGATTAGGTGACGCAGAGCGGATGATTAAAGCCTTGGGACAAGATGTTGATTTTATTTTGTTTGTGCGTAGACCCCCAGCACAAGGAGGTTTTTGGGGACAACCCGATGTTGATTTGTACGACGGAGCTTATCAAGCTTTGAAAGATAAGCTTCCCCTGGAAGAATGGTCGTTTATGGTTCTAAATTATGACGGTCAAAATGGGAATGGTTGTCAAGATTTGGAAAACACTAGGGTGAATAAAGGCATTCATGTAAAAAAATGCCTGAAAGCTGATTGTAATAACCCGGAAGCTGCTAACAATGTTCTTGGAGAAGTTCTCTTCTACTTGGCAAATAATATTGTCCGCTTAGATAAACAATATATGTCTGCCTGTCAAAGTAGCCTGAATGCTCTGCAAATCGAGGTGAAAGCTGAACTGGAAAAAGCACGTAAAGCTCTTGAACAGTATGGAGATAGCTATGCCGAATATGTAAAGTTACGCGACCAGTTTGTAGAAGGTCTTTATGACAGTATTGAGGGACTGCGACATCAGTTAAGACAAGAGCCTAAGCAACCCGATCCAGATTTTAAGGCTCAGGTAGATGCTGCCCTTGAAAAATGCAACCAAGAACCGGGAATTCCGAAATTGGAGCAAATTCAAAGTCAAATTAACCGCAAGGGTTTTGATGGGGCTTACTTCTGGAGTATCCAGCAGATGCGAAGCAATTTGTTGAAGCATTTTCACCCACTTGAAGTTGGACTCAAGGAATCCCTCGACAAGAAAAAGTATGAGATTGCAGAAATACTTATTAAACTAGGTCTTGGAGGTATGACAGAAAAACGAGGAACCGAATTTTTGGAAGCTTTGGCACAAAAATTGCCTGCTAAGTCGAATAGTTTAAAGCTGGGATTTCAATTTCTTGCTACGTTTGAATTCCTGTATAAAGGGTTTATTCAGTCAATCGTTTGGCGAAAGATTAGTAAAAGTTTTCCCTCTGATACAAATATACCGCTACCAACGCCAGATGATATCAATGGAATCTTAACTCATCTTCAGGATCATCATCAGGAAGCTGTTAATAACTGTCAAAAAGCTTTAGATGGTTTGGCATTGTTAATAGCGGAGGTAGGACATTCGATGGTTGAAGAGTTTGCGGATCACATCACAAGGGGTGAGGGAGTGGAACAAGAGTGGGACATTTTTCTCGGCAAATTCCGCACGCAAGTTTGGATTGAACTTCAGGAGTTAGAAGGACGCAAGCAAGTCGAACAAGAGTGGATGACTGTCGTGGATGAGGCCGTATCCATCAATCAACAACTCGGAAGCTGAAGACTCAAATCAGTCCTGGATGCACGAGAGGTCAAAAACCCGGTTTCTGCGTTCAGGACTATTTCATTTACATTCTGCAACTTCGCTGACAATAAAAGTTACACTCTTGTCAGCGAATTTATTGTATGCTATTTTCATAATCAAACGCAAGTTTAGAAATCTTCACCTACACAGCCCTCCAATACTATCATGGGCAAATTAGTCATCCTCAAACTAGGGGGAGGTAACTTTGAACAAGGGTTCCCCGTCACTCTGCAAATTGGAGAAGAAGGTTCGCGCCCGGACGCTGAACTGACTGGCCAATTACCTCCCGCCCCCCAACTCCCGGAATGTTACAGGGAATGGCGATCGACTTATCGCAATTTAGGGCTTTCCGTCCGACTTGAGAAACCAAAGAAACAAACCACTCAAGTTTCTGTTACTCAACCTTGTACCGATGCTGCTAAACTTTTAAAAGAGGGCCTTAATGACTGGCTCAATTCTGAAGATTTTCGACCCGTAAAAGAAGGGTTACTTAAAAAATTACAGCCATCGGAAGTCGTTCGATTAATTATTCAAACCGAAGACTTTCAACATCAGCAACTTCCTTGGCATCTTTGGGAAATCTTGCTTGAAGATTATACCAAAGCTGAAGTGGCTTTGAGCGCTCCTCAATACGATCGCGTCACGGTTCATGAAACTCCTAGAAAAACGGTCAAAATTTTAGCAATTTTAGGTAATAGTGAGGGGATTGATGTTCAGGCAGATCGGGCAATGCTCGAACAGTTACCGGGCGCAGAAATTACTTTTATTGTAGAACCAGATCGGCAAGAATTAACGGATGCTTTGTGGGAGCAAGGATGGGATATTCTTTGTTTTTCCGGTCACAGTTCCACTGAGGGTCAAACTGGACGAATTTATATCAATAAAACTGATAGTTTGACAGTTGGCGAGTTAAAAAATGCTCTCAGAAAAGCGATCGAACGGGGACTGTGTTTGGCAATTTTCAATTCTTGCGATGGCTTGGGATTAGCTCGCGATTTGGCAGATTTGCACATTCCCCAAGTGATTGTCATGCGGGAACCCGTGCCGGATTTGGTGGCGCAAGAATTTTTGAAATATTTCCTGAAAGCCTTTGCGCGAGGGGAATCTTTGTATTTATCAGTGCGGGAAGCGCGGGAAAGATTGCAAGCAATAGAAGATAAGTTTCCCTGTGCAACTTGGCTACCTGTTATCTGTCAAAATCCGGCAGAAATGCCTCCGACTTGGGGCGATACATAGGAAGCAATTGGTAGCGGTGATTGGTGCTTCGGGAAGTGGGAAATCTTCGGTGGTTTTTGCCGGTTTAATCCCTAAATTGAGATCCAGTAGAACAGGCATCTTGCCTGTTTCTGTCATTGAGAAAGAAAATTGGCTAATTATCTCGCACCGCCCCGGCGATCGCCCTTTTTTCTCCCTCGCAACCGCCCTGATACCGCAACTGGAACCTCACCTAAGCGAAACTGACCAATTAGTAGAGAGTAATAAGCTGGCTGCGGCTTTGGATTCGCAAGATTTGCGGCTGTCGGATGTGATAGATCGCATCTTGCGGAAACATTCTAATCAAACTCGGTTACTATTGGCGATCGACCAATTTGAAGAACTTTATACCCTTTGCCACAATCATCGAGAATCCCAGCGCTGGTTAGATAGTTTATTAACAGCAATTCAAGGAATTCCGCAACTAACGATTGTGTTAACTTTACGGGCTGATTTTTTAGGGCAAGCTTTATCCTATCGCCCTTTTGCTGATGCTTTGCAGGATGCGGATGTGAAACTTGGCCCGATGAATCGTGAGGAATTAAATAGGGCGATCGCGCAACCTGCTCAAAAAGTTGGGATGCTAATTGAGGAGGGTTTAACTGAGCGTATTTTAGATGCGGTGGAGGGGGAACCGGGAAATTTGCCGCTGTTGGAATTTGCGTTGACTTTGTTATGGGAAAAACCGAGAAATGGCCGTCTCAATCACGCAGCTTATAAGGAAATTGGCGGGGTAGAATCAGCTTTGGCGCTGCACGCTCAAGATGTGTACGATAAGCTTAATCCTACGGAAAAACGGGTGGCCAAGCGGATTTTTCTGGAATTAACTCAGTTGGGCGCGGGTACGGAAGATACTCGCCGACAGGTACTTAAAAAAGATTTACTTGGGGGTTCAGAAATCGGGTTTTTTGATGAAAATACCTCTGAAATTTGTAGGGGCAATCCCCCTGTGGTTGCCCCCACCGCCGATGGGGTAAGCACGGGGGCATTACCCCTACAGGCACATACTTTAACTGGGTTTGTTGACGAAAATACCTCTGAAATCTGTAGGGGCAATCCCCCTGTGGTTGCCCCCACAGTAGACGGGGTAAGCACGGGGGCATTACCCCTACAGGCACATACTTTTATTCCGCAACGTGCAGATGCGGTTAAAAACCCGGTTTCTTGCGTGGAATCGGTGATTCAGCAATTAGCGGCGGCTAAATTAATAGTAACGAGCGAGTTAGTGCAGGGTTTGACTCCAACGGCGACGGTGGATGTTGTCCATGAGGCTTTAATTCGCCATTGGCCGCTGTTGCGGCGGTGGGTGGAGGAAAATCGAGAAAAGTTGCTGCGTCAGCGGGCGATTGAGGCGGCGGCGAAGGAGTGGCAAGGGCAGGGTGAGCCGGAAGAGTTGGCTTACCTGTTGCAAGGGCCAAAGTTAGCGGAGGCGGAGAGTTTTTTGGGCTCTATAAATGAGGGGGTTTTGCTGTCGAATTTGGCGAGGGATTATATTATTGTCAGTCAAGCGGCGCGCGATCGCATTTTCAAGCAAGAGGAAGAGAGGCGACAGCGGGAATTGCAACAGGAAAGGCGGGCGAGAATTGCGGCTCAAAGGATGACTGGGGCGGCCATTTCTTCTCTGCTGGTAATTGTGGTTTCTGGGGGTTTTGCTTGGTGGCAAAGGCAACAATCTCTGCGTATTATTCAAGATGTTTCTGCGGGGATTGATGTGGGTACGCCGCAACTTCTTTCTATTTTGCCGGATTTTTTAAGCATTGCTGATGGGCATAGAAATGGGGGGGATGTGGAGCGGGCGCTTTCCTATTATCGTAAAATTTTAACTGAGGCGGATAAGTTGCTTAAGCCTTCACCGAATCAGCAGGTGAAGTTACAGCCGCAGGAGCAAAAGAAGTTGCAAGATGTTTCCTTGAAAGCTGAAAAGTCGCTGGTGGAAACGATTGAAAAATATCGGTTGCCACAGTTGGAAGAACAGTTGAAAAAGGGTCAAATTGGAAAATTGCTGGAGAACACTTCTTTACTAAGTTATGAAAAGCAATATACAGAAGGAGCGCTTCGCACTACTTACGCAATTCTCATGCGAGAATTGGGAGCGAAGGCAGATTTGAATGACGATGGGGAATTGAAAACCCATGAAGAGGCAAATTATCTCCCCTGCGAGACTTTAAAGGCGATCGATGCCTTGTGGCGGAAGTACACTCAGAATTACTGTGGCTGGTACGATAAAAAATCGGCTTATAACGCTTCTCAGTGTAAAAAGCTAGATGGGCTAACTCTCACCAGTAAGATATTAATTATCCCGCCTTATGATGCGGCAATTAATCGTCTTAATAGCTGTAAAGTTGTTAATTCGCCTGCTAATCCCAATTCTTAAATTCGTTAATCTAATCTCAACTAAAAAACTTATGCCCTACAGTCAATTCACGAACATTACTAAAGTTAAAGAAGCCTTCAATTTAACCACAGTAGAAGGAATCAGATTTCTGCCTGAAATCGAACCCATCCAGCCTAGTATAGTCTTAAAAACCCTATTAGAAACTAACATCCCTTGGGCGATCGCGACTAGCACTGAAAAATCTCGATCAGAAGCTATTATCAACCCGGTATTGCTAGAGGTTCGCCGCATTTTTAATCAACAAATCGGCGTGTTTTCGGGAGAGGAATTTAACGTTGATTCAACAGTTGGACTGAATGGTGTTTGCGATTTTTTGATTAGCCGTTCTCCCGAACAGCTAGATATTGAAGCGCCAGCAGTTATTGTGGTAGAAGCTAAAAAAGAAGATTTGAAAGTTGGTTTAGGTCAATGTATTGCTGAGATGGTGGCGGCGCAAAAGTTCAATGAAAATAAGGGACGATCTATTAAAGTTATCTACGGTATCGTGTCCAGTGGTACACAATGGCGGTTTATCAAACTGGAGGGGACTACAGTGACAATTGATTTTACTGATTATTCACTACCGCCAGTAGAGCAAATTTTGGGATTTTTGGTTTGGATGGTAAGGGAATGGTAACAAGTCTTAGAATTGTCTAATCACTTAACTTAAGGAACACAATTATGAACAGATGGAAATTCCGCCGAAATACTAGCCGCTTGATTCTAGTTTTAGCCAGCTTGGTCACGTTAATTGTGATTGTAATGACAGGAGTAAGCGGTTATGCGATTGACCCAGATGGTGCTTACATAGGCGAAATTAAAGGAACAGGATTAGTCATCGGTGTTGGCAAAAGTGGCGATCGCAAACCTGCAAGTAAAAAAGACGAATTGCGACCGAATACAATTTTATATGTTCCGGGTAATAGGTCATGGGCTAACCTCGGTTTCTTCGAGGATTCGCCTAAAGATAGTACAGGATTATTAGTACAAGCAGGCCCTTCTGAAATGATTTCTGAGTGGAGTTTTCCTTGTAGCGCCAAAGGTCGATTGACAATTAATTGGAAAAAGGGTCAAAAGAGAGGATGTGAAGAAGGAGTTAAATTGCAAAGTAGTAGTAAGAAAAGTGGGTTGCCGAATAATAACGTTCAAGCTTCTCGAAGACTGTTAGCTCAAGCTGAAGATGAGGTGACGGTTGTACCAACTCCGGGACAAAGTATCATTCAAACTGCTGATAGTGCTGCTGGCATCAGTGTTAATGTATTAGTAGGAGATGTGCGGGTTAAATCAGCAAAAAATCCTGGCGGTAGGCTGGTTAAAGCTGGGGAAAGGTATAATTATCCTCAAGATACGATTACACCGTTCGATCCGAATCCGATTTTGAATTCTCCTGAGATGCAGGATTTTGTGAATCCTAATAATTGGTCGTCGCCTGATATTCCTCAAAGAATTGCTGATGGTTTTTCTGAACAGTTAGGAGAAATGCGATCGGCTTTGAGTCAGTTACCGCAACGAACAGCAAGTCAATCTACACAACCTCAACGAACAACAAATCAATCTACACAAAGCAATAACTGGACTTTAGAATTTCCCGTATATCCTGTGTATGAAACTTGTGGGAATGCTTCTACAGCAAGTCTCCCACTGGTTTTAACAGGTTCTTCTTTTAGTGGTCAAATGGGTTGGTATTGGGGTGGTCAGCAATATTATTCACCCATCACTGGCACTATTACTGGGAATAATGTACAGTTAAGCTTCTCATCCCCTGATGCCGTCGTCTATCCTTACATACTAAATGGTTCAATCAATAACAAAGGGGAATTTATAGGAACTGCGAGAATAGTAGATGGGCCTTGTGGAGGAAAGTCGGGGCCTTTCACATTGAGACCAGAATCAGTATCATCAAATTCTGGAAATAATAACAATTCAAGTCAGCCACCTTTGAAATCTGGAGGAATCCCACCAGTAATAACTAACTTTACTTGCAATGGTAATAATTCCTCCTGCACAGCCGCATGGAAAGCATCTAACTCTCTTTCAATTAGTTATACAGACGAGGATGGTGATGCTAGTAGTTGGATAGTAAGTGGCTATACAGAAGGTAAATCTACTAACGAAGGAAAAATTTTGCCTGCCAATGGTCGTAGTGGTTCTATTGACACATCTGTAAGTTGCACATGCGAGGGGAGAGGCTGTTCTTCTACCACGACTTTCCCAATGCGGGCTGTTGTAATCGATGCTACTGGTTTACAAGGTACTGCTTCGCTGAATCTACAATGCCAACCTTCTGTTATCGATCGCCTTCAAGATATAATTCGCGATCGCGTTCCTATTCCTCGTTTGCCGTTTTAGAGGAAAATAATGAGTTTTTCTGACCTTTTACCACAAATCAAAAAAAAAACGACACTTTATTATAGAAACTACCCAATCCTGGGCTAGTCTCATCCTTTTTCATTCTGTAGATGAAAGAGATGCAGTGGACTCGGATGTTTGACTTGTGGGAAAAATTCCAGAATAGCGATCGAATTTTACAGGTAGGGTGCGATCGAAATCTCCCAGAAACCAATTTGTTTCCCAATAATTCGGTTTCACATAAACAGGCGTAAAGAAACCGGGTTTCTATGAACATTAGTTTCCCGATCGCCGATCTCGGTCTATAATGGAATTACTAACGCATCTCAATTCAGCTTGCCAACAAATTCAATGGAACCTCTACCCAATAGCTGGGCAGAAATTCAGCCTGATACAATATATCAAACAACTAATGGACTCCTAGTATCTTTTAGTCAAGCTCAAATACAACTCGGAATCAAGTATGACCAAAACAACAAACATTTGAAAGCCATTCAAAAAGGAATTGTTGCCCCTCGCGGTAATATTGGCCTGGTTCCTTCAGAAATAGAAGACTACGAGCTAAAATCAAAAGTGCTAGGCAAAGGAGGCGATCGCCGCTTTCACGCAATAATAATAGATAGAGTCTTACATTTTCCCGGTTTTGTAACAGAGCATTAATCAACAACCAACCATGACAAAACTACAATTAAAAACTCACCCAGTTTGGCAAGATTTAACAGAAGTATTAGAAAATCTAAATACCAACTATCTTGTCACAGAACATCTGGAATTATGCGATTATAAAATCTGCGGTTACTGGGATGAACAAGATGAATTTTATGAACAAATTATCTTACCCCGTTCTCTGTCTGCTGAGTTAGTTAGCAGTTCCATTGGTGTTACAGGTGAAAAGCGTTGGATTAAAGTTAAATTTATTCTCAAAGCCGATCTGCTCGTTGCAGAAGACTCTACCGATCGTAATTATACACAAAATCTTGGCGAACTGACCATCATTTATGATGAAAATCTGCAATTTGTTGATGAAAATTGGCAGATAAATATGGATTATTTCGTTACTCGTCCAGAGGAAAAACAAAAGTAAAGAATATAGGAGATAAAACAATGGAACCGGAATACGATCTTTCAAAAATGAAAAAAAGACCTAATCCTTTTGCTAAACAGTTGAAAAAAGAGATCGCGATTTCTCTAGGAATTGATGTGATTGAATATTTTGAAGCGATGGCTCAGGAAAAAGGTATATCTTCCCAGGAACTAATTAATCTTTATTTGCAAGATTGCGTTGTTTCTAAGCGGCAATTATCTCTAAATTAGCGACATTAGCGACCGATTGCGATCGGTTGCAGATGATTGCGATTGAAGCACCAGCCCTTGTCATTTTAGAGGCAAAACAGGCAGATTTGAAAACAGGAATCGGTCAGCGATTTACCGTTGGGTGGGGGCGGGTTTTTGAGATTGTCGATTATAGGCAATTATTGTTGGCGAACCCGCCCCTACCGAAATTATGTTTAATTAACCTAAGATATTGTACCATTATTAACAATCTGTAGGGGCGGGTTCGCCAGTAGCTTAATAAGGATACTCAAAGACTCAAAAACCCGCCCCACCCCACTGTTGGGTGGGGGCGGGTTTTTGAGATTGTCGATTATAAGCAATTATTGTTGGCGAACCCGCCCCTACCAAAATCATGTCTAATTAACCTAAGATATTGCGCCATTATTAACAATCTGTAGGGGCGGGTTCACCCAGATATAACTGTCCCCAACCCTAGATATCTATAAACCCGCCCCGCCCCCACCAAAAGCCCTTTATTTACTCTTCTCTTGATCGTGTAGCCAGGAGATATATGTCAGATAGATGAAGGCAAATTCATCGAGGAAAGGTATCGGATCGGGGATAATCAAATCGATGATTGTCAGAAATAAAAAAAATTCAAACATAACCTCAAGCTTCCTTTTTTGATTGTTCTATTCATCTATCGGGATGGGTTACGACTAATATGCACAGCTTTGTAGAATAGGACTTATGCACGGGTGGCCAAAAAACCGGGTTTTTTGCCAAAATGCGCGTTACAGACCCCAAAAACCGCAAAAAACCCGGTTTCCTTGGTTTTTTGAAGGACTAGAGAAAGGGGAGTTCACCATTAGACCTCTCCCAAAAAGCGAGTCTTGAACAGGCAGGATGCCTGTTCCACAATAATTATGGGAGATGTCTATTAGCCTTCTAGGATACGCAAACACTCAAAAACCCGCCCCCACAACACTTTCAGTCGATCGCACGCGCAATTTTCCCAATTCCCTCCCACACCATCTGCATAATTTTTGCTTCCTCTCCCCACAAGTCAACAGAACGAAAAACAACGATAGACAAGTGCAAGGGAGCAAAAATTATGAATATGTCTGGTACTTCAATGGTCGCTTTTGGTTTTGCCGCACTTCTCGGAGTCACTGGTTTTGCTTATTTGGATGCGCGGAATCAATTCGATAAAACCAAAGATCATGGGGTGGCTATTCAATTGGAGCGCGATCGGTTAAAGCAACAAGCTGATAGTTTGCAGTCGGAGCGCGATAAATTAAACAAACAAATTGAGAGTTTGCAGTCAGAGCTTAGTACGAGGAATAACCGAATCAGCGATTTACAACGCAAATTAAACGAAAGCAGAGGTGCTATGTCAGCTTACGAAGGACAAGTCGAAACCCTCGGCGTTTGTCTCGAAGGATTTGCCAAGGGAATCAATGAAATTAATCAAGGCAATCGAGATGGGGCTATTATTGCTTTTTCCTCTGTTTCATCTCAGTGTAAACAAGCCGACAAAATCCTTGAACAGCGAAACTCTTCTGGCTCCAGACAAGAACAACCTGCTACAACTGTACGCTCAAGTTTGTAAATAATTTGATTTATATTAACAGCTTTAATCCTCCCATTCTCACCTAAAGAATGGGATTTATTTTGTCATCTGTTATAGTCCGCGCACCATCCGAACTTCCTTTGTGTAGTCGCGGTTTCAACCAGCGATCTAATTTTATCTCTCTCTTAACTCTATACTGCATAAACTCCTCACCCATTCCCGACAAATAAACAGAAGATGCGAGGCGAGACAATTACTGCTCTCACTCCTACCTCTATACACAAACTAATAAAGAGATAGAACTATGACTTTTGACAATACAGCTAAAAATCAAAATCAAGCGATCGCAGGACAAATAAAAGCCAAAAAAAAATCCGAAATAGTGAAGCTATCTCAGTTGAATACTTCGGCGGCTATGCTCCTCAGTGCTATCTTTCCCATTGGCGGTTATATCTACACGAGACGCTGGCTTTCTTGCCTGGGTTTTCTGTTAGGAGGATTAGCGGTTTTCACCACTGTTTACACCACCGAACTGGAACAGGATAAAACTGATTCAATGGTATGGACTTTCTGCGCGCTATACGGATCTACTGTTGCACCGATCGATAATGCTCGTGCGATCGCCCGTGCTCGCGAAAGAGTTAGCAATCTCAAGCCCCATCACACCAGAATTGCATACTTACAGCGCGATGATTTTGGGAAGTGGGAGCAAAAGTTGTTGACTACCAGTAATTGAACAACGGCTAAAAAAACAGAATATTCAGAACCCCGACTTCTGGGCGTGAAGTCGGGGTTCTTGCTTAGTAACAGTTTCAACCGCCGAACCCTCTAATTTTTTTCTCTTTTAACTCAATCCTGCATAAACTCCTAACCCAGTCCCTATGAATAGAAAGAAGATGCGAGACGAGCCAATTGCCGCTCTCACAGTTACCCCAAGACACAAACTACAAACAAATCAGGAGATAAAACTATGACTACCACCCAAAATAAAATTCAAGCCATCAACGAACAAATTGAAGCCGAAAAATTAGGCAAAGTAGTTAAGCTATCTCAGCGAAATATTGGGGCCGCCATTATCCTCAGTGGTATCCTTCCCATTGGTGGCTATGTCTATACGAGACGCTGGCTTTCTTTCCTGGGTTTTATGTTAGGAGGATTTGCCCTTTCTATGGCGGTTTATACAATTGAACCCGAACGGGAGAAAGCTGATTCAATGGCATACACTCTCTGCGCGCTATACTGCTCTATTGTTTCACCGATCGATAATGCTCGTGCCATCAGCCGTGCTCGCGAAAGAGTTACTGATTTATCCCAGTAAAGTTTAGTGAAAATAGATTACAGCTTAAATAAAACCCTAGGTTCTAAGAAACTGGGGTTTTTACTTTTTTAAATATTCGCCTTATTTCTTAGTCCCTCTCTGCTGGGACTTCGTTTGACAATAAGCGATTTCAATCGCCGAGCGATCTGCATATTTCGATCGACCTATCCCGATAAAAAAACAGAAATGAGAAAGCTCAAAGAAACAGTTTACTTCAACAAATATTAACACGAGGAACAATCGCCATGAAATCTATTTTCCTGAATTCCTACAACTGGGTTTGCAACACTGCTACTGCTCTGAATCCCAAAACCACAGCCAAAACCGCGATCGCACTCTTTTCTGGTATCGTATTGTTAACACCTACTGCTGCTTTAGCAGGACGCTTTACTGACCAAGTGCGCGGACAACTGATGCAAGCAGCGATCGGTTTAGGAATCAATGGCAGCTATCAGTTAACTCATAACCCCCAGGTTGATAACCTCCGCAATAATCAATCAAAGATTTTGAATATCAACCTTCGTTCTGGTACTTCCTACGCTTTCGTTGGCGTTTGTGATGAAGATTGTAGAGATATTGACTTGCAGGTTTATGACGAAAATGGTAATCTTGTTGACTCTGACACTGGTGCTGATGACTACCCAATGGTAAGAGTAAACCCGCGTTGGAATGGTCGTTTCCGAGTCAAAGTTACTATGGCAAATTGTAAAGCATCAACCTGTTATTATGGAGTGGGTGTCTTTGGTAAATAGGCTATCTTTAAGAGAGCTATCTTTCCAGAGTTCAATGAAATATGAGCCAGCTACACGACCCCCAGTAGGGGGTTATTTATTTAATTTTAAACTTGACTCTCCTGATATATTTATTCAGAGCGATGACAGCATCCTCACTATAGCAATCCTAAATCATTTGTGAGTTTCTTACTCCCTCCCCTTGGTAAGGGGAGGGTTGGGGTGGGGTAAAAATTTTACGACTCATTTAGGATTGCTATAGCAATCCTAAATCATTTGTGAATTTCTTACTCCCTCCCCTTGGTAAGGGGAGGGTTGGGGTGGGGTAAAAATTTTACGACTCATTTAGGATTGCTAGAATAGCCGTTGAAAAAAATCTGGGCCTTCCAGGGAACCCGCAATACCCCGCGAACAGTCCAATTTGCCAAAATAGTATCCGAGGCTGTTTGGGTCACGTCGTAGAGGTCAAAGAAAATTTCGGTGAAAAATAGTTTACCGTGAAATCGCAGAGTCCAAAAGATAATTCGGTAGTTGATTTTTCCTTTAAATTTGTTAACCGGGTCTTGAAAATAAACATCTTTTGTGTAGATGTCGTAGGAGATGTCTGTCTCAAAAAGGGTCGGGAGATCCGCTTTGAGTGTGTCTAGGGCTTGCGCTACCTGCTTTTGATATTCGATCGAACTCAAGATATCACCTTTTAACACGAAGGTACTTCACCTTTATAATTTTATTGTCCCCACTGGCATTGCCATCTCACCACCCAAATAGAGATTTGATGGATTACCCCCACTCCTCGGACATCATCGCAGAACTCAGCAGTGGCAAACTGTTGCTGGTAGATAGCCGTCGCCGGAACGGTCTAATTTTAATTAAACGTTTCCACGCGGAGTTTGCAGGGCCAGGGGCGGCCGTCGGGGGTGCTTTTGATGTTGACTCTCAGCAGGTAATTCCCGTAGGCGACTTTTGTTTGGTTTACCCTGAATCTCCCGAAGCAAGACAGAAAGCGTTTGGGATTCGGCGTCACTGGGTGCGGTTGACGGAACAGTTAACTGCTAAGCCGGAAGCTTTGGAACGGGCCCAAATGCTTTTAACTCAGTTTGAACACTATTTTGATGTCCCAACAGTGGCACAAATTCCCGATCGAGCTTTGGCACTTTTAATCGGTGTCTTCCCCCACACAATTCGTCAGGCACGACAGAGCCATCGTTAACAATGGTATGATTAATTTTGGTCATCTCATACCATTTATTAAGGTTTTTGTCAAGTCAATATCTGGGAAAGGCGATCGCAAGTTCGCTGATTTTCCTGGGGGCTACCTACCGTAATTCGCAAACCTCCCCCAGTATGGCGAATTAATGTTCCTTCAGCTTTTAGTTGCTCCATGATTTGTTTGTGTTGTTGTTCTGCTAAATTACGATTGTCGGCTTTCACGCGCAGGTAGACAAAGTTAGCCGCACTAGGCCAAATTTGCAATTGTTGATGCTGAGTGAGCGCTGCAATTAACTTAGCTCGTTCTGATATGGTTTCAGGGATTACTGCTAACAATAATTGGCGCTGGGCTAGGGCAAATTCTGCTGCTAATTGGGAGAAAGCTGGGAGGTTGTAGGGAAGGCGGATTTTTTCTAAGGCGGCCGTGAGTTCGGGATTGGCGATCGCATATCCGACTCTCATTGATGCCAATCGAAATGCTTTGGAAAATGTTCGCAAAATTATCCAATTCGGATGTTCTTGTAATTTTCCAGCTAAGGTGTTTTGGCTGAATTCAAAATAGGCTTCGTCAATTACTACTAAAATATCTTCGGGCAAAGTTGACAGCCATTCTATTTCATTGGTTGTCAAAGCATTGGCGGTGGGGGAATTGGGATGAACGACAAAGACGACGCGCACGGGGGGATTTTCGGTTTGGGCGTTAGCGCAGCCCTCGGAGAGGATCGCCCTTTTAGCCTCCTCGATATCCATTTCAAAAGTGTCTGGTTTTCGCGGCACACTCACCACGGGAATTCCCAGGGTTTGGGCAATGATTCCATACATCGAAAATGTGGGATTGGCAACCAGAATTGAGCCCACTGCTCCCAAGCACGTCGCAATTAAGAGCGATCGAATTAATTCATCGGAACCGTTGCCGACAGAAATATTATCGGCTGTGATGGCAGTTTTTGGAGGTATAACCCCCCCTAGCCCCCCCTTGCTAAGGGGGGGGACATGAAGCCCCCCCTTGCTAAGGGGGGGGACATGAAGCCCCCCCTTGCTAAGGGGGGGGACATGAATAGATTCTGCGATCGATTCGTTGACGTATTGGGCGATCGCCTCTTTCAGTGCTGCGTGGCCACCATCGGGATAGCGATTTGTCTCAATTAGTTGCTGATAATTCCAAGCTAACTTTTGTTTTAATTCCGCTGGTAAGTCGTAGGGACATTCGTTGGTATCTAGGCGATCGATCGCACTTTTCGACGGCACTGACTCTCCTGACGCTGCACCCGGATGGGGAGTGTATGCCGTAAGTTGGGCTAAGTCTTTTCGGATAAAAGGTAGCATGGTATGATTTGCTAATGACTAATGACTACTGACTAATGACTACTGACTAATGACTTCTGACTATTTTAATCGCGCCACAAAGCAATTCCGCCTAACAAACCAGTCACATTTGGCACTATTTTTACCTGAGATGGCAATTCAAAAACAATTTTTTTAGTATTACCACCGCCCAGATATAAGTAATCCAAACTAAACAGATTTTGCAGGGAGACTATCGCCTTTTCCAGACGGCGATTCCATCTTTTCGTACCGACTGTATCTAAAGCCAAACGTCCTAATTGCTGTTCGTAAGTTTCCCCTTTCCGAAAGGGGTGATGTCCTAGTTCCAAATTAGGAACTAAAATACCATCAACAAATAAGGAAGAACCGAAACCTGTCCCCAGAGTCACTACTAATTCTACTCCATTACCAGCAATTGATCCCAATCCTTGAATGTCGGCATCATTAGCGACTCGTACTGGTTTCCCTAACCGATCTTTGAGAGTAGTTGCTAGGTCAAAATCGATCCAAGAGGGGTCTAAATTGACGGCGGTTTTAGTGATCCCGCGACGCACGACTCCGGGGAAACCAACGGATACTCTGTCAAATTCCCCTTGTCCCGCAGCTAAGGAGGCTATGGCTTCTAGTATCGGTTCCGGTTTTGGTGGTTGAGGGGTTTCTAAGCGACTGCGTTCCGTTTGGGGTTGGCCTTCCTCGTCCAAAACCATCACTTTGATACCGCTGCCGCCAATGTCAACGGCTAAGGTGCGAGTCGATCGATCTTCTTGAGTCATTGGAGTGTTGAGAGTTGCAAATTAATCAAATTTTAGTTGAATTGGCAAAAATTTTGAATCGCTTCCCACATTTCTGCTAGAAAATTTCCCAAGGAATGGTCGTCTTCTAGTTCGATTAATTGCACCCAGGGACGGTTAGCGGCAAAATTTTTGCTAGCCTGAATCGGTATGATTGTATCATGCAGACCGTGGATAATTAACGTAGGCACTGACCGTATTAATTTTTCTTCAGGGTATTGAGCCATATCTTCCACAAATTGATAATTTAGTGGCAGATAACGCTGTTCGCCGTAGTGGTAAACCGGTAAATATTTCTCTGACTGCCACTTTTGTAACTGTTCCTGTCCCAATTGGGGCAGCCAGTGGGAGAGAAAGTCAAAAGCCGGTGCTAACAAAACTATTTGTTTTACCGATAGTTGTCGTTGGGCCAACCAAGCTGCTGTCAGCCCGCCAAAACTAGAACCAATGATGGTGACTTCACCAGGATTTTTGACATTTTCTGCCACTGGCCCAAGTGTTTGGGGTGACAAAAATGCTGTTTCTATTTGGTGTAATTGCCTGGTGAGGGTGAGGCTGGAAAAATCTTTGTGATTGAGATCGGGAGTTTTTAGGTCCATGGCTAGGGAAGAAAAGCGATCGCGGAAATATTTTGCCTTTAGGGAATCGGGACTGGAAGCAAATCCGTGTAAATAAATGTAACTAGAATTTTTGTGGAGATTCATTCAGCAGTTTTTGTTAAATTGAACAATAAATATGAATTATAACACCAAAAACCAAGACTTCTTTAAGAAGTCTTGGTTCTCAGAAACCTAGATTGAGATGGAAGTATTACTGAGGTTTGGAGCCGTTTTGCATCCTATTTTTAGCTGTTTCGCGGCGCTGCTTCATCAGTTCAGCTAATTGGGTGCGCTGTGCTGGCGTGAGGATGTCTCGCATTGCCAGCATACTTTCAAATCTCACATCATCCAACTGCTTTTTTAATCCGCTTATTTGGGTGTTTTTATCGCGGATCTGGCTAGCACTAGCAGTGCCACTCATCATCGTTTGCAATTCTTGTCTGGCTTGACGCACAGCTTGCATTCGCTGGGAAATTTGGTCTTTATAGCGATCGCGAACTGCCTGCATTTTCTGTTTTTGGTCGGCGCTTAAATTAAGCTTCTCGAACATCGCACCTTCCTTACCACCAGGTCGATTTGGTCGCTGATTTTGGGCAATAGTTTCTGGGGGTAGGGGATTGGGAACTGCGATGGCGGCGGTGGCGCTACCAAGGGTCAGCATTAACAGGGCTAGGGTAGAAATACGACGCATTGACATGAAAATTACCTCTTTAAGATTAGTTATTTGTGGGCTGTTCGCTGTCAGCAGGAATCTGAAAATTCAACCAGTCTATTTGTGAGCTATCACTCATATTATCCGCGCGAGAATCATGCAACACATCTTCCCAATTATTTACTAGAAATGCTTCTAGGTGTGCACCCTCATCCGGGTTAAATTGTGCGGGGATTAGCAGGCGATAGCCAGACCCAAAAAGTATCAGCATCCCGGCAATTGCCCCAGGGAAAGCCCACTGGGAGAAACCGGGAATAATTGACCTATTTTTAGATACAATTGAACCGTTTTTTTTCCGGTAGATTTGCTGGTGTTCTGTCTGCTCATTCCTTTCTATTGTTGCTAACAGCTTCAACTCTAAATCGGGCGTAGCTTCAGGACAATTTGGGCGATGTTGCTTCAAGAAATTAACTAACTTTTGGTCGCTGCTTGGGTTATTCATAGCTCGCTGACACCTTCTTTTTGCAAAAATTGCCGCACAGCATTTCGGGCATAAAACACGCGAGATTTGACAGTTCCTGCCGGTAGTCCCAAAATTTGGGCTACTTCTTTTTGCGGGATGTCTTCTAAGTCATGTAGCACCAAAACGCTGCGGTGTTCAAAGCTCAATTGCTCTAATCCCCGCTGCACTAAATCTTGATAGTGCAACTGCATCAATTCTGAAGTATGTTGTTTGACAACAACTAAATTGATTTCTGCTTGATTTTTGAGTTCGGCATCAAAAGAATGTTGTTTAGCAAATGCTTGTCTTTGGTCAGAAGCTACATTCCAAGTGATTCGATAAAGCCAAGTAGAAAAGTTGTCTTGGTGTTTGAGTTTGGGTAATCCTTTCCAGACTCGCAGGAATACTTCTTGCGTTAAGTCGTCAAGCAGGGATGGCCCGCAGAGTTGGTAAAGGGTTGACCTGACTTTGTGTTGATAGCGTTGGTAAAGGTGGCGAAAGGAAGTACGATCGCCCTTTAAGCATTCAGCAACTAAGTCTGAGTCGGAACAGTTATCGATTAAAACATTGGCTGACACACCTAACACCTGTGAAGTATCCCTCACCAGTTCGTTATCTGAGGGGTTTAGACAGGAGGTTTGCGAAAAAGGTTCAAAGGATTTAAAATTCTTTTTTTGTGAGGTGGCGGTTGCAGCAGGTAGAGCCGACGGGCCGATCAGACGGGTGGAGCAGACGGCGGTTGAAACCGCGTCTACACAGACAAAACCCGCCGACGCGGGTTGAAGAGGGAGGGAAACGGCATTAACTGGTTCCCTGGCTCTGCCGCGGAACCGATATCACTCTTGCTCTGCCTCGCTGGGGAAATTCGCTGGGGAAAGAGGAGGCAGAGCCTCCGGATATGCGTTACCTGGCAGAGCCTGGTAACGAGTAATACGAGTAATTTGCGGGCAGTCCCGATTTAAGATTTATCGCAGAGTCACGAACTCTTCAGCAGTCGATGGATGAATGCCAATAGTAGCATCGAAGTCTTTCTTGGTAGCTCCCATATTAACCGCGATCGCCATTCCTTGAATAATCTCGCCAGCATCTTTCCCCACCATGTGCACGCCCAAAACTTTGTCAGTATTAGTCTCAACAACTAACTTGACAAAAGTTTTTTCATCTGCACCAGTCAAAGCATGAAACATCGGTCTAAACTTGGCTGTATAACACTTGATTGATTCAGGAAACTTGACTCTAGCTTCCTCTTCTGTTAAGCCCACTGTCCCCGCTTCGGGCTGGGAAAATACGGCCGATGCCACGTTTTCGTGACTAATGGATCTGGGGTTATTCCCAAATTCAGTATCGGCAAAAGCACGTCCTTCGGCGATCGCAATTGGGGTTAAATTAATCCGGTTAGTACAGTCTCCCACTGCAAAAATGTGTGGCTGACTGGTGCGGCTGTCTTTGGTGACAGCGATCGCACCTTTTTCTGTTTCTACTCCCGCATTTTCTAAACCCAACTTTTCCAAATTGGGTAAACGCCCGGTAGCGCACAAAACTGCGTCTACTGTCAGGGTTTCTTCCGATTTTCCTGACAGGGTTAATTTTAAGCCTTCGGTTGTTTTTTCAATTTTGGCGATCGAGCTTTCTGTCAAAAATTCAATGCCATGCTTAACCATGCCTTCTTGCACGTTGGCGCGAATTTCTTCATCGAAGTAGTGCAGAATGCGATCGCGCCGGATGATTTGAGTTACTTGACTTCCCAAACCGTTCATGATGCAGGCAAATTCAACGCCGATGTAGCCGCCGCCCAAAATAGCCAACCGTTTTGGCTGCTCTTTTAACAGGAAGATTTCGCGGGAAGTAATCGCGTGTTCGATGCCGGGAATATCAATTCTGTGGGCTTCTCCGCCGACAGCGATTAAGATTTTGGCAGCCGTGTATTTTTTGTCACCAACTTCGACGGTGTGAGGGTCAATAAATTTGGCGTATCCTGAGATTAATTCGACTCCGGCTTTTTCCAGAAAGCTAATGTGCAGTTTGCTGAGTCGTCGCACTTCTGTGTCTACGGTGGTGACGAGTTTTTCCCAGTCGAAGCTGCTTTCTACAGGGCTCCAACCGTAGCCGATCGCATCTTCATAAAGGTGCGAAAATGTTGAGGCGTAAACCATCAGTTTTTTGGGTACGCAGCCGCGAATTACGCAGGTTCCGCCTACTAAGTCGTTTTCGGCGATCGCCACTTTTGCCCCGTAGGATGCCGCCCGCTTGGAACTCGCTAATCCGCCGGAACCCGCACCTATCACAAACAAGTCGTAATCGTATGTCATAATTGTCCCTACCTTCCTGTCTCAATTTTAGCCATTTTGCGCTTTACTTTTTTTAATGATATCTCAAAAAAATTTCGTTTTTTAGAGGGGAAATTGCTTTACTTCTTGCAGTTGACATGATATCATTTGATAATGGGAATACGTGCATTAAATTTAAAATTGCACACACTCCCATTATTAGAGTATAGCACAAGCAACTGGCAAAAAATATATAAAAATGTAACTATTTTTGGTAGTAATAAATATGTAGTGAAAAGGTGCAGGATAAATATACCATTTTAAGTTATTTTATACTAGAGGTTTTGGATTTAGCAAAGCCCATCGAGATGAGAATATCCGTTCCGCTTGCAACGGGGATAGCAATTATAGCACTCCGCATCTTTTATTGAAATCCTAACTACTCTGGATAGTATGCTCGATCTTGCAATCATCATCCCCGAACTCGTCAAGTATGGAGGCGCTGAACGAGTTGTTATTGAGTGCCTTGCTCGATGGCAACACCACCATCGCATTACGCTCTATGCTACGTCCATCGATTATAAGGTTGTGCGGGAGTTCTGCCCAGAAATTCGTTTCACATTTGTGCAGCTTTCACCTTACTTTCAAGGGGAATATGCGTTCTTCTTGAATGGCACCTTGCTACCCAAACTATGGCAACAGGAAATCGGCACCCACGACCTTTACCATACTCATCTTTGGCCCTGTCATCTGATTGACAGACACCCGATGGTATGGTATCCTCACGAACCGCCACGTATGCTTGAAGACCTTCGCCTTAGCCAGTTTCCGGAAGCCAATCCGTCTGATGTGTGGAAGGTTCATGTATACCCCAAATTCACCTATGATGATGTTCCGTCTCGGGTTTACGAAGCAACCCTGAACTCAGTGGCAATGTTTGACAAACTCGGCAAGCCAGACCGAATCGTTGCCAACAGTCACTATGTTGCTCAGTATTTGTTACAGGTTTATGGACGAATTGTTGAAGACATTGTTTACCCTGGTGTTGTATGTGCAAACCAGATCGTTGAAATTTCGCTCCATGTCCAGTTCCTCGCAGTAGGTCAACTCTGGCCGCACAAACGAGTGAAGATGATTATTGAGGCGCTTGCCATGGTGCCAGATGCACGGCTAGTGATTGTCGGAAATGGTCCCGAACGGGAGAAACTTGAACGAATGGCGCTCTCCCTCGGCATCCAGGATCGGGTTTGTTTCAAGCATGAACTGTCTGCTGAGGAACTGCGAGCGGAGTATAATGCCTGTCGTGCAGTTGTTTTCGCAGCAGCACGGGAACCGTTCGGCATTGTTCCTCTCGAAGCGTTAGCTCATGGTCGTCCCTTGATTGCAGTCAATGAAGGAGGATATACAGAGGTTGTAGACTCTCATTGTGCCATGCTGGTGCCGCCACGACCTCAAGATCTGGCGGATAAGATGAACCTGCTTGCGCGTGACATTGATTTGGCAAGAGCGATGGGCGAAGCCGGTTGGAGAAAAGCTCAACAATACAGTTGGAATAACTCGGCGAATCAGTTGATTAAGATTATTGAATCGACGTTTAATACCTATGCCCATGACCACAAGCGGTGTAATGGCGGAACGGCAATCGATCGGCCGCTGATCGGAGTCCAATATTATTGCTGGTATGGAGATGGAGCGGGCAGTCTTCATTGGAATGATAACTTGGAATTCGGAGCTGTTGATGATATGCCCGAAATTGGGTTCTATTCGTCGCTCGATGGTGATGCCCTGAAATATCATTTACAATTGATGGATCGCAATGGAGTCGATTTCCTTGTCGCCAACCTCCATATCGACTCAAACGGTGTGAACGATCTGGAGTTAGCTGGACTGCTTCGACTGTTCCATGTTGCTGAGATTCTCGAATCGCCAATCCGAATTGCAATTCAACTTTGTCCCTACGATCTATCCCATGATTCATTAGATCGGGCGATCGCCACCCTCAGCGAGATGTCAAAGTCACCGCACTATTTCAGGTTTGAATCCCAACCAGTAATATTCATGTTCTGGACTGGCGCCTGGGATGGACAACGAGATGAGATCGAAAATCTGAAGGCAGCAACTGATGGATTCCTACGTATCGCTTGTAGTTTGCGGCTTCCTTCAGATACGGAATCGTTGTATCAGACCTTTGGGCTATTTGATTCCTGGTCACTTTTTTCACCGCTTGAAGTGGCATCGTCTGAAAATTGGCAGAGGGTTTGGGCAGAAGCCTATCGCCGATCGGATTGTGGCAACCGGGGAATTCGATCGGTTACGGTTAGCCCAGGCTACGACGATCGCCATCTAAGCGATCTTCGGAGGGATAACAATCTATTTCGTTTTATTGACCGCAATTGTGGCAAGACTCTGGATGCAATGACAGAGTTTGTGCTGCGTCAATCTGATATGCCACAGATGGTACTTGTATCAACCTTTAATGAGTACCACGAGAACAGTCATATCGAGCCAACCAAACGGTATGGATTGCAATATATGGAAGCAATCAAAGATTTTGGCAAGGCATTGCGATCGCAATGGATGTGATGGTTTCGTGAATGTATCCGCAATTATTCGGCGTTTGTTCAGCCTTTAGTTTTATTGTTGTAGTTTTATTGTTGGAGGTGTTGAATGTCAGAAATCAAGCGTTATTTTGTTCTCACTTCTCCAAGATCGGGGACACATATGCTGCGGACAAGTCTGGACAATCATCATCAGGTCCTATGTATGACTGAGATGTTCAATCCTGACTATACTGAGGGCAAGTTTGACTTTACATCTGAGACACCAGCATCCGAGATTCTTGCCAACTACATCTTCACTCCAGAAAATATGACGCAGCCTTGTGTGGGGTTTCTGTTGCATCGTAGTGGAGCACGGTTCGGTAATTGGCCAGATCTCTGGTCGCTCCTCGAGCAGGACAAGGAGTTGGCTGTCATCAGCCTCCGTCGCCAGAACCTCTTGCGTCGTTATCTCTCTGTTCAGTTGATGAAGAATCAGGATCTAGAGGGGAATCCACCAGCACCAATGCACTTTGACAAGGAGCTACTGATCCGGGACTTCCAGAAACAGGAGGCTAAGATTGCCGAGTTTGATGCCAGATTCTCTGACCACCCGCTCACAACCGTTACCTATGAGGATCTGTGCGATCGCTACGCAGAGACTATGGTTCGCATTCAATCATTTCTTAATCTCACGCCAGCGAATCTTCAACCCGGAACCAAGAAGCGGGCAACCCCACCATTGGCAGACGTGATTTCCAATTACACGGAACTCAAGCGCGAATTTGCCGACACCAAGTGGTTCAGTTTCTTTGAGGACTAAATAGCAATCCTTGCAGGAGTCGTAAATATTTTTACCCCACCCCAACCCGGACCTTAATAAGGTCCGGGAGCAAGAAATTCACAAATGATTTAGAATTGCTATATTATAGAGATTAATTTATTTGTCTGGCTAGCTTTATGATTGATTGGCTTGTGGTCTGGGGGGTAACGCAAGGAGTCGGCATTCTCGTCAAACCCATCTTAGAAGATTTGGCAGTAGACGGCGCGAAGGATTTAGTAAAAGATTTTTTCAAAGATTCCCTAAAAAACGTCTTATTTGGCGAAAAAGATCCCCGACAAGTCGCAGCGGGTAAAGCGCTGAAAAAGTTTTTGGAGTTAGTGCAACAACAGTTGAAAATCAGCGGACTTTCCCCAGAACAGATTAAGCTGTATATTAAAGATGTTAAAAAGTTTATCAGCAACAAGTCAGTTAAGGAAATTTTGGGTAAGGCCTTTGAGAGCGATCGCGAATCCCTCGATGCAGAACTTCTCGAACCAACCTGGACTCAACTAGATTTAGCTGCTTTACCAGCCAGATTTAAGTGGCAAACCATCGCCAATCAGTATCTCGCCGAAGTTCAAGAAATTCTCTTTGACTCAAAAGACTTGCGGGATATCTTGAATGCTCAAAATCTGGACAGCATTCAGAAAAACACTCAAGAAATTGCTGGGATAATCCCCGATTTTGATTTGAGGCAATATCAAGAAGCTTTGTGCGAACGTTACAGCAATCTGGATTTAAGCAGCGTCGATAGCAATACCCACGATTATCGCGAAAAGCTGAAAGTTTGGCAAATCTTTATTTTCCAAGATGTGCGCTTAATTTACGAGTCATTTCTGCCCCAAGCTTACGAAATTCCCAAGGAACATCAACGGCGGTTGGAAGATAGCGATCGACTAGAGGCGATCGCACTTGAAAATTTAGAGAAATATCGAC
>RDXH01000145.1 GCA_004292745.1 Oscillatoriales cyanobacterium
TACTATCGGATTTTTTTTACCGCAGAGTACGCAGAGGAAGCAGAGAGAGGGGAGAGATTTTCATGATTCTGATTTTAACTGATTTGATTTTAGCTACAAGTATGGAGATGTCTTATGCGCTTACCAGAAGAAATTGATGATGTTCCTCTGCAAATTAATATTGTGCCGATGATTGATGTCATCTTTGCGATTTTAACGTTTTTTATCATGTCTAGTTTGTTTTTGAGTCGATCGGAAGGGTTGCCGGTTATTTTACCTAAAGCGATAATGGGTAATGTTCAGCAGCAATCAATTCCTCTGGTGGTTACTGTTGATAAATATGGCAGTTTGGCGCTGAATCGTCAACCTGTTAAGTTAAATGAGGTTTCGACTAGAGTTCGTGCTTTGATTCCGTTGCAGCAACGGGAGGTTGTAGTTTTGATTAATGCGGATAAGTCGGTTAGTCACGGGGTGGTAACTGGGGTAATGGATGAATTGCGATCGGTGTCTGGGGTCAAAATTGCGATCGGTACTGTCAGATAATTAAGCTGTTTCCAGTGTGTTTTTGGGCAGGCAGGATGCCCACCCTACAAGCATTTTAGTTCTGTTATTGGATGGGAAAATTTACCTTCCAATTCCTACATATTGGAAACCAGCGGCTTCTAAAACTTTCTTGTCTAAGAAATTACGGCCGTCAATCATCACTGGATGATTCATCAACTTCGCCATTTTTAGATAGTCTAAATTGCGAAACTGTTCCCAGTCAGTCACCAATACTAAAGCATCGCAACTATCAGCTAGTCTTTCGGGGTCAGTTTCTACTAATACTCCTGACAAACCGTGACGCATTCCTGTTTGAGAAACTATCGGATCGTAAGCTTTAACTTTCGCTCCTAATCGGTTCAAATTCTCGATTAAATTCAGGGAAGGAGCATCGCGTAAATCATCCGTATCTGGCTTGAAAGTTAAACCTAAAAGTCCCACGGTTTTTCCTTTGAGAATCTTCAATACTTGCTGCAATTTTTCAATAGCAATTAATCGTTGACGTTCGTTAACTTCTACTGCTGCTTTCAGCAAATGTGCTTCGTAGCCGTAATCGTTAGCAGTGTGAACTAAGGCTGAAACATCTTTGGGGAAACAAGAGCCGCCCCAACCAATTCCTGCTTGCAAAAATTTGCCACCAATTCGTGAATCTAGTCCGATTCCTTTGGCGACTTGGGTAACATCTGCACCGACGCGATCGCAAATATTAGCCACTTCATTAATAAAGCTGATTTTTGTTGCTAAAAAAGCATTGGCTGCGTACTTAATCATCTCGGCTGAACTGATATCAGTCTTGACTACGGGCACTGGTGGTAATGAGCTATTGTCCGCAAATTTGCGATCGACAATCGGGCTGTAAAGCTGTTCCATCATATCCATAGCCCGCTCAGAGTTGCTGCCGAGAACAATGCGATCGGGATTAAAGGTATCATGAACTGCACAACCTTCTCGCAAAAACTCTGGGTTACTGACTACATCAAATTGAACTCCTGTTTTTGCTGCTACTTCCTCCCCCGTAGCCCCTTCGCTACTTTGAGGTTTTTGACGTTCAGCTAAACCATCTAATACAATTCTTCGTACCCAATCCCCGGAACCGATGGGGACTGTTGATTTGTTTACTAATACTTTGTATTCACCGTCTAGGTGCGCACCAATGCCGCGTGCAACTGCCTCCACGTAACGAGTATCGCTTTCTCCTGTAGGTAAAGGAGGGGTGCCGACTGCAATAAACAAAATATCTCCGTGGGCAACTCCGGCTGCTAAATCTGAGGTGAATTCTAGATTGCCAGATGCAGATGCAGAAGACATTAAATCCGAAAGTCCGGGTTCAAAAATTGGTGATTGTCCAGACTTCATTAACTTGACTTTTTCTTCGTTGTTGTCTACACAAATCACATGATGTCCGATGTGGGCTAAACAAGTGCCGGTGACTAAGCCAACATATCCAGTACCAATTACACATACACGCATAGAAATATCCTCAAACTAAATGAATTCTGATGGGAATTGGGAATTGGGAATTGGGAAATTGGGAATTGGGAATATTTTTTAGAGGGGCAACCACGGGGGGTTTGCCCCTACAAATCTCTCAGTATCTACTGTTTATTTCCCTCGATGCGATCGCGAAAATCCTTGATAGTTAACTCCAAACCTCGATCGAGCGGCACAGTGGGCTCCCATCCCAACCAAGTTTTAGCACGAGTAATATCCGGTTGTCGCTGTTTTGGGTCGTCTTGGGGCAGGGGTTTAAAGATAATTTCTGCCCCTGGATTTATCATGTTTTGAATTTTCTGGGCTAATTCCAAGATGGTGTATTCTCCGGGATTCCCTAAATTCATCGGCCCGATTTCGTTGTTATTCATCAAGCGAATAAATCCTTCGACTAAATCTGAAACATAGCAAAAACTCCGGGTTTGGGAACCGTCTCCGTATATTGTCAGGGGTTCATTTCGCAAGGCTTGAACAATAAAATTGCTGACGACTCTGCCATCATTTTCTAACATTCGCGGGCCGTAGGTATTGAAGATTCGCACGACTCGAATGTCTACACCATTTTGCCTATGGTAGTCGAAAGATAGGGTTTCAGCTACTCGCTTTCCTTCGTCGTAACAACTGCGAATTCCGATACAATTAACGTTGCCACGATAATCTTCTGTTTGGGGATGAACATCTGGATCTCCATAGACTTCAGAAGTGGAAGCTAGAAAAAATCTGGCTTTTACTCGTTTGGCCAATCCCAACATATTCATCGTGCCGATGACGTTTGTTTTAAGTGTCTTGACAGGATTGTATTGATAGTGTACTGGGGAAGCGGGACAGGCTAGATGGTAAATCTGATCTACTTCTAACCGAATTGGTTCGGTGATGTCATGGCGGATTAGCTCAAAGTATGGGTTGTCCATCCATTTGAGGATATTGCGTTTAGTGCCGGTGTAAAAGTTATCAAGGCAGACTACTTCGTGTCCTTGGGTCATTAGGCGATCGATTAGGTGGGAACCGAGGAAGCCCGCACCGCCTGTGACTAAAATTCTCATGGTGGAAACTGCCTTTCTGTTTAGGGGGTAGGACTGTGGTACAAAAATTCAGTCGATCGAGTTAAACTTGCTAATAGACATCTCCCATAATTATTGTGGAACAGGCAGGATGCCTGTTCGACCCAGGCTTTTTGGGAGATGTCTAATAGAATAACAAAATTGCGATCGACCGTGTAAAGGCTTTTTGGTAACGTTTGATGAATTTTTTGACGCGGTTGGCATTTTTAGATACATTAAACTGAGGGCGATGGATGTTATTTTTAAGTAGCAATTTTTTATTTAATTTTTGATATTCTCGCTCAATCAATCAGGACAATAATTAATATCTATCGCCCTTCACTTCCCCAGTAAGCGGTTGCAAACATCATCGGGTTTAGATGGAATTTGTACCAGGTTGGATGCCCCCATATGGATGCCCTTTTGTGGAACAGGCTTTCCAGCCTGTTCCTAACAAGCTACACAGAAATTACGAATCGCGATCGAGCTTCAGCACAGCCATAAAAGCCTCCTGCGGCACATCCACAGTACCCACAGACTTCATCCGCTTCTTACCCTTCGCCTGCTTTTGCAGCAACTTCTTCTTCCGCAAGCCGGAATGTGCTCTGAAGCAATCACCTTCGCGCCAATCGTCGCTTGAATGGGAACCTTAAATTGGTGGCGAGGAATCAACTCCTTGAGCTTTTCCGTCAAGCCGCGGCCGACATTATAGGCCTTATCGCGGTGTACAATCATCGCTAAAGCATCTACTGGATCGCCGTTAATTAAAATGTCCAATTTCACCAAGGGATTTTCGCGATAGCCAATCAGGTGATACTCCATGCTGGCATAACCGCGCGATCGCGATTTCATCTGATCGAAAAAGTCAGTCACTACTTCCGCCAAAGGCAACTCATAAATCAATGTAGTCCGCCCTTGACTGAGATATTTCATATCTTTAAAAATGCCCCGCCGACTCTGAGATAATTCCATCAAAGTCCCCACGTATGTTTCGGGCGATAGCATTTCTACTTGCACGTAAGGCTCCTCAATTTTCTCACGATATTGAGGGTCTGGCAAGTGGCTGGGATTGTCAATTGTTAACACTTCTCCCTTAATTGTCGTGACTTGATAAACCACGGAAGGAGCAGTCACAATTAAGTCCAAATTGTATTCTCGCTCCAGTCTTTCTTGCACAATTTCCATGTGCAGCAAACCCAAGAAACCGCAGCGGAAACCAAATCCCATCGCACTGGATGTTTCTGGTTCGTAGGAAAGGGCCGCATCGTTAAGTTCGAGTTTTTCCAAGGCTTCCCGCAAGTCGGGAAATTGGTCAGCATCGATCGGGAATAAGCCACAAAACACCATCGGTGTCGCTTCAGCATAACCAGGCCACGGCTCCGGTGCTGGCTTTTTGACCAAAGTAATCGTATCTCCCACGCGAGCATCCGCTACTGCCTTAATCGCCGCGCCTAGATAACCTACTTCTCCGGCGTGGAGTTCATCTACTGGGATTTGAGTTGGTGAAAGTATGCCTAATTCATCGATGACATATTCCTTGCCCGAAACCATCAATAACACCCGATCGCCTTTTTTGACACTGCCATCCATCACCCGGAAATAAACAATCACTCCCCGATAAGCATCGTAATAACTATCAAAAATTAGCGCCCTTAGTGGTTTATCGACGGTATCCTGCGGCGGTGGCACCTTTTCGACGATCGCCTCCAAAATATCATCAATACCGATACCTTCCTTGGCAGAAGCCAGAATTGCATCGCTACAGTCGAGTCCGACAATTTCTTCAATTTCCCCTTTTACCCGTTCTGGTTCCGCCCCCGGTAGGTCAATTTTATTTAAAACAGTAATAATTTCTAAATCATTTGCCAGAGCCAGGTAGACATTTGCCAAGGTTTGTGCTTCCACGCCTTGAGATGCGTCAACCACCAGCAGAGCACCTTCACAAGCAGCCAGCGATCGCGACACTTCGTAGGAGAAGTCTACGTGTCCAGGAGTGTCGATCAGGTTAAGCACATAGTCCTGACCATCTTTGGCAGTATAATTCATCCGAGCAGCTTGCAGCTTGATCGTAATGCCACGCTCGCGTTCGAGATCCATGTTGTCTAAAAACTGCTCTTTCATCTCCCGTGCTTGTACTGTCCCAGTCTCCTGCAACAGGCGATCGGCCAAAGTCGATTTTCCGTGATCGATGTGAGCAATAATCGAAAAATTGCGAATGCGAGATACAGGGACGTTAGTCATATTTTTTGTGAAAGACCTAATCGGCAAAGGATACTTTTTGTTGTATGATTACACAAGCAAGACTACAGTGCCTGCTTAAACCTCTGATTGAGGATTGAAATCAAACCACCAATCAGTAACTCAATCTAAACACTCCCTCCCTTGTCAAAGCGATCTCCCTGAAAGGAAAACCTCAAAAGTGTGAAGATCTCCCACCCTGTCCTATCAACCCAGGAAACCCAACCAGAAAAAACTTCCCTCTCTCCCTCTGTCCTTGTCGGTGTCTCTCTCCCCCTCCCCCATCTCTCTGTGCCTCTGCCCTTCCAGTCAGGTGCTTGTCCACCAGACACTAAGTCAAACAATTAAGCGATTGAAACTTAAGAATTAAAACTAGGATTTTTTTAACTATGAGCCAGTCAAGCATACCTTCCCAAGCAGGGTCAGAAAAAGTGGAATTATCAATCCACATAGATCCTGAACTTTTAGACCAAATTCAGCACTTGACAAATGACCCCAGCAAAGTAATTGAAACTGCAATTAGGCAGTGGTTAAGGGGCGATCGCCGTGAAGACGAGTTGGCTCTGAGCCTGCGTCGCAACCCCCCAGTTCCGCCTCGTGGTGAGTGGAACGACTGAGGGTCGATCCCGAATTCCGGCGTTAATCTGTTGGCTGTGAAATTTGCGATCGCCAGCCAGCTATCATCACAGGCAGATTTCGCTACAAATTCATAATTTTTGACCATAAATTTACATAAATAACAATCACGTAATATAGTTTTGCATCTGAGGCGATCGATGAAAAAGCTAGTATTTTTTTAGTTTATTAATAATAATAAAATTAAGGGTAGCATCCAAAAATAGTTAATAGTTTTAAGTTTGAAATTTTGAATAACAAAGTATTTAACTATTTAACTATTTAACTATTTAACTATTTAACTATTTAACTCCAAAATCAAAAATCAAAACTACTTTTATCTACTATTCTGATGGACTCTAACACAGATTTTCGGCGATCGAGCGTGGCCTCTACAGCCTTTTTCCAAGAGTTAGGGGCACAATTAATATTTACCCAAGACAGAAACGGTCAATATCTATCTTTTTATTGGCAACAAGCCGAGCATTACAATCTCACAGTAGAAGAAATTGTCGATGGTGGGGCGATCGACAATTTTCCACCTGTTCCGGCGAAACCATACCTTCAGCGCGTGCAACGAATCCTCGAAACCATGACACCAGAAAGGTTTAGCTATCCCTTTGGTTCCGGCGAAACATATTTAGTCTTCGATTTGACAGTCGCTCCCATTATCACCTCAAACGGCAAAGCTACAACAGTTTTAGCAATGGGACGCTTACTGTCAGAGCAACCCACATACCAGAAGCTAAATTCTGACGCCTTGGACTCACAGTTTCAGCAACAAAAGCAGCTCCCAGAAACCTGTATCCCTGCTACTTCCCTCCCTCACTACTCCGAAATCAATCGCAAAATCATCTCCCAAATAGCTCAAAACATCCACCGAACCCTCGACTTAGAGACAATTTGGCAGCAAACAGCCAACAGTCTCGGTCAAGTTTTAAATGCCAGCCGCTGTATCATCTGTCCCTACAAACAAACAAGCGAAATTTTCAAATCCTCCCCATTCATTCCCCCGAAAGATATCGAAAATGCCGATACTGGGGAATCAGACTTGACCCTCCCCATTGCCCAGGACTATCAATTTACTTCTCCTCCCCTTCCTATCGAACATTTCCAATCAAAAACCCTCAAAGTCGTAGCAGAGTACCGTCAAGAACCTTATTCTGCCATGCTGGGATTAGAATTGCAAGCCTCCGAACAGCCGGGGTGGATTGAAACTTTAGCTACCCTCTTGCCAGTAGCTGTTGAGTGTGCTTATCCTGCCAATGACCCTTTCCAGCGACACTCGGTGCTGGTAGCCGCAACTTCCTATCAAGGCGAACCCAATGCACTGATAGCTTTGCACCGCTGCGGAGATTCCCCGCAGTGGAGTCCTCTGGAACTTGAATTCGCCCGCGAATTGGTCGCTCAAGTCGGAAGCGCGATCGCCCATGCTACTCTCTATCAAGAACTAGAACAGGCCCGCGCCCAAGCCGTTGCTCTTTCCCAGCTCAAAAGTCAGTTTCTGGCTAATACTTCTCACGAACTTCGTACTCCCCTCAACGGCATCCTTGGCTTTCTGAAACTACTGATGGACGGCATGGCAGATGACCCGGAAGAAGCCCGTGAATTTATCCTAGAAGCTCATCGTTCTGCCGTACTTTTGTTCAACGTCATCGACGATATTTTGGATGTCGCTAAAATCGAAGCTGGCAAAATGCAGTTAGACCTCGCTCCTGTCAAACTAGGTGAAGTTTTGCAGCAGGTTGAGTCTTTGACGCGGGTGCAGGTGGAAGAGAAGCGATTGCAATTTCAACTCCAAACCCTATCTGCGGAGGAGGAAATTATTGTCTATGGCAATTACCGACGTCTGCTTCAAATTATTTTGAATCTGACTGGCAATGCGATTAAATTTACAAACGAAGGTGGCATTCGGATTAGTACCGAAGCAATCAAGAAAAAAGTGACTTTTCAGAATCAGGAGTTTCCTGGTCTGATTAAAATCCGAGTAGCTGATACTGGGATTGGGGTGTCTCTTGACAAACAAGATAAATTGTTTGAGTCTTTTTTTCAGGTAGATGGCGATCGTACCAGAAAATATGGCGGCACTGGTTTGGGATTGGCTATTACTCAAAAACTGGTAGAAGCAATGGGCGGTACTGTCAATTTTTACAGCATGGGGGAAGGACTCGGATCTACGGTTACTTTCACTGTCTTACTTTACCAAGAACCATTATTTTGTCAATAGTTAGTAGTCATTAGTTAATAGTCATTAGTTAGTAGCGGTGCAGCCTGCGGAGTCTAAGGGTAGTCGAAAAGTCCTTAGTTAGCAGTCATTATTGGAATTGAGCGCATTCCCGAAAAATGTATTAATTATTACTCTCTTCTTCCCCTTGCTCCCTCTTTTTACCACTTTACACTGATGGCGATCGTCCCGCAGTTGTTTTTCCGCGGCTAGACCCAACAGGTACTTGGGGATGTAGGTATCAAACCCCCCTCTCATTTTCCGTAAAACCATTGAGAATGCAACGTATTTATAGGGATTGTGAGGCCCGATCGAGCTGGTCCCGAACGTAATATCAAGAAAATTGACAAAAACTTGACAAAAGTCTTTAAGTATGAGAAGTATAATGTTATTATAGAAATAATTACAGTTAGCTAGTAATTTTTGAAAGCCTGTGGGAACATTTAAGTGTAATTACGGAAGTCAGAAATTCGACAGTCTGGAGTTGGCAAATTCAGTAAATTCCTCCTCTGTTGGCGGAGTGGTAAAATTTTGCCATTCCAGTAGAAAAGGGGTTGCTATGAATCAGCAGATATCAGCTCAATCGCAAAAACTTTTACTGCAAATTGGCAGAAAGATTCGTAAAACTCTGGATCTAAATGGCATTTGGCAGCAAACAGTTAATAGTCTGGGGCCTACCCTTGGTGCGAGCCGTTGTATCATTTGTCCCTATGAAAGTTCTAGTCTGCAAGTTAAAGTGGCAGCAGAATACTGTCAGGATCGATTTCCAGCCATGCTGGGAGTAGAACTTTCCTTAATAGAAACACCTCATTTTATGGAGGCGATCGCCACCCTAGAACCTGTGGTATTCGAGTCCTTTGCAGCCGATGACGTCTTCAGCAGACAGTCGGTGTTAGTGGTGGCGACAGCCTATCAAGAGCAAGCTAACGGTATTATTAGTTTGCACCGATGCGGTAAGGATAATTTAGGAAACAATATAGGCGATCGACCTTGGACTCAGTGCCAAATCGAATTTGCCCAGGAACTTGCGGATCAAGTAGGAAGCGCCATCGCCCTCGCCACCCTCTATCAAGAGCGCAGCCATCGAGTCACAGAACTTTCCCAGCTCAAAAAGCAGTTCATGTTGAAAGCGTCCCACGAACTCCGCACGCCCCTAAATCACATTATCGGTTATCTACAACTAACTGTAGATGATATGGCAGACGATCCCATAGAAGAGAGGGCTTTTATCCAAGAAGCTCACCGTTCTGCTCTCCACCTTTCTAAGGTAATTGGTAATGTCTTGGATTTCATTCAGTTAAGCGATGCTTGTCAAACTCACGCAGACCTGGCTGCGATCAGAAGTCAGGAGAAATCTTCCATGGACTAAATAGTTTAATTGCCCATCGATATCTTAGGGTTTTCTACAACTAACCCGATCGACTGTTTCCAATTATTTATGTTTAATTATTTATTAACTAATTTAATTAAACGTAAGATATTGGTGGCTAAAAAGCTTTCTGTATCATCATTCTGCCCGCTTGCTTCTAGTTAATTTTTCTAGTATTTGTTGGAGGAGTAATATAACGAACCCAAAAGGGTTCTTCCATATTTTGTAGCCCTACAAGTTTTTGGCGCTCTGACTCTATGCGTTTGCGTTCTGAAAGGTCAGAAAATATTTTTATGCAGCCTATAGTCTGGCCGCTGGCATCTTGCACCGGTGTGGCGAATAACCAAAGATCGATCGAGCCACCGTCTTTCTTTAACAGAGACACTTCACAACCGTTCTGTACCTTGCCATTGAACATCGACTTGAGTATAGCCTCAAAATCTTGCTCTTTGCCTTCGGGAATATTAGGCTCAATTTGCTCCAAAACTTGTTTAGCACTCCAACCAAAAATTTTTTCTGCCATGGGGTTCCAGACAGTTACTTTGCCCTTGGTATCAGTACAAATTATAGCCAGTGGCGCAGATTCTATTTGTGCTTGTAGGAGTTCCTTAGCCAATTGTAGTTGTAATTCTACTTGCTTGCGATCGGTAATTTCCTGACAAGCGCCCCACAAACGCACAATCCGTCCCTCAGTCTTGTCCCAAACAACTTGCCAGCAATCTCGCACCCAACGCACTTCACCTGTTTTATTCAGAATACGATACTCATTCTTCCCCGTGCGAATGGAAGTACAGTCTGTTAATTGTTCCAGTAACATTTTTCTGTCGTCGGGATGGGCTAGCTCTAAACTCCACCAACCCCCAGCAGTCAATTCTTCAGGCAAGCGGCCAGTACAGCGTGCAAAAGCTTCCGTTACCCACTCACAGACAAACTTACCATCGGCTGTAACCCTAAAAGAATAGGCAAAATCTGAAGTAATTTGGGACATAATTCTGTAGTGAAATTCCGACTCCTTGATTGCTAGTTCTGCTTGCTTGCGTTCCCCTATTTCCCGCGAACTCATGACAATTCCGTTGACGTTATAATCTTGCAGCAAACTATTACCAACCGCCTCCATATATACCCAAGAACCGTCAGCGTGCCGCATCCGATATTCGATCGGCTTAGCAATTCCCCGATGTTCCAACAACTTACCAAAATATGCTTGCCAAGCCAGCAAATCCTCTGGATGGATCAACTCCCCATGAACTTTGCCAATTCTTTCTTGGGCTTGATAACCCAAAATCCTTTCCACGGCTTCGCTGTGGTATCTAACTCGTCCGTCCGACTCTATAATGCTAATGATATCGGGAGAATTTCGCAGCACTGTTTGCAGTTTCGCTTCATTTTTAATCAGGCCTTGATTATCTAAGCGATGCTGACGGATCTCTTTTTGTAACTCTTCTTGCAACCGTCTCATTTGAGAAGCTTGTTGCGCCAGCATGCGTTCTAAAAGACGATTGGATTTTTCCAATTCTACCAGCTTAGCAGCATTCTTTGTCGCACTTTCAAACACGCGAGTAGCAGCCAATTCTTGCAAAGAATTAGACAAAAATTCTAAATTTTGTGTGAAACTTGCCTGCTGTGCCTGTGGAAGTTCACTGATTTGTAATTCTAAGGCTTTAAAAGATTGAAAAATATTTTCTAGCATTGATAATTTTAACTAAATGAAACAGTTTATTAACGAAGAACCAATAACCCAATTTTATTTATACCGGACTATAAGGGCGATCGCCTTTGACTAGGAAATTTATTAATTTCCTGGGTATGGAGTCGTTTTTATTCGATCATAGCAAGGGGAAAACCGAACTGCAAACTACGGTACACCAGCCCGATCGACCAGTGTGGACCTTCCCGGTGTTAGGCTAAACTAAATGGGTGTATAGACAAAGAGGATTTATGACAGAGCAAGCCAACGCTCGCGATTTATTTCGCGCTGCCTACGAACACCGCTACACTTGGGATTCTAACTTTCCCGGTTACACTGCCGACATCGAACTCAAGCAAGGCGACGAAGTATACACAGGTAAAGTTGCCATTAAACCAGACATGACTGTGGAAGTGAGCGGCATTGCAGATGAGGAAGTGCAGCAAAGCGTCTACACTCAAATGCGCGATATTGTCACCCACCGCAAACGCTCGTCCTTTGAAAAATCTCACGGGAAAAACAACTTCACCCTCGGCGAAAAAGACAGCACCGACGCTGTGGACATCTTGGTGCAAGGCGACTCCATGGGATCTAATTATAAGATCCGAGGTTTGTCAATTTGTCAAGTCAGCCGGGTGATGGGCCGCATGGCTTTCGTAATTGATACTCACAAAAGCCTAGAGACACCGGAAGGTTCCTTGGCTAGTCACTACGATGCTGTTTTCCGCAACCCCCAAACAGATGAAATCATCCGAGAACTGGAATTTGAAGATACCTTTGAGAAAGTAGGCGACTATTATGTGATGACTCAGCAAGTAGTGCGATCGAAAGAAAAAGGTCAAGAGACAACAACCGAATTCAACTACTCTAACGTCAAACTGCTAGAACCAGCAGTAGTTTAGAGACAATCGAAAAACCTAATTTCCTAAATAAAACAGGTTTTTCGATTACGATATCAGCATCAACAGTCAGTAACTGTGCGATCGAGATCCAGTACACATCAACTCTACTAAATAATTCGGAAGGTTAAATATGACGACACTAGCACTAACAAGAGATAACGTCGAAACAGTTCTCGATGAAATGCGCCCCTACCTGATATCCGATGGCGGCAACGTCGAACTGGTAGAAATCGACGGCCCAGTCGTACACCTGCGGCTACAAGGAGCTTGTGGCTCTTGCCCAAGCTCTACAATGACCCTGAGAATGGGCATAGAACGTCGCCTGCGCGAAGCCATCCCAGAAATCTCGGAAGTTGAACAGGTAATGTAATTAGTCAGTAGTCATTAGTCAGTAGTCAGTAGTCAGTAGTCAGTAGTCAGTAGTCAGTAGTCATTAGTCCGTAGTCATTAGTCATTAGTCCGTAGTCATTAGTCATTAGTCATTAGTCCGTAGGAACTTAACTGATTAATTAATCAACGGTAAAGTCTGATGACTAAAAAAACACCAACAAAAAAGACTAAACTTAGTCATTAGTGTCGTGTCATCCATGACAAGCAACTAAGGACTAAGGACTAAGGACTAAGGACTAAGGACTAAGGACTAATAATATGAAATCCTTTGGCATCGGAACAATAGGCTTTCTTTGGTAATCGGTAATGGGGAATCGGGAATCGGAAATACAGACAAATAACGAATAACCAATAACAAATAACCAATAACCAATAACAAATAACAAATAACAAATAACTAATGACTAGAGTAATGTCTCACCCCCTGTATGTAGCCTTCATTTGGCATCAACACCAACCGCTGTACAAATCCAGAGTAGCTGCTAAGGAAACAGAGGCTCAATACCGATTGCCTTGGGTGCGCTTGCACGGAGTTAAAGACTACTTGGATTTAGTGCTAATTTTGGCAAAATATCCCAAACTGCATCAAACTGTAAACCTTGTGCCATCCTTGATTTTGCAGATAGAAGATTGCATCGCAGACCGAGCATTAGACCCCTATTTGGCTGCGGCTCTCAAGCCCACTGAATACTTAAACATATCAGAAAAAGAATTTATTTGTCAGCACTTTTTTGATGCCAATTACCACACCCTAATTCAACCCCATCGCCGCTACAATCAACTCTACACTCAGTATCAAGAAAAAGGTATTCAGTGGTGTGTGGAAAATTGGAATCAACAGGATTTTAGTGACTTGCTGGCTTGGCACAATTTAGCTTGGATTGACCCGCTGTTTTGGGATGACCCGGAGATTGCCCGGTGGCTGAAACAAGGACAAAATTTTAGTTTAGCCGATCGCCACAAAATCTACTCCAAACAAAAACAAATCCTCGCCAAAATCATTCCCCAGCACCGAAAAATGCAAGCTGAGGGACAATTAGAAGTCTCCACAACCCCCTATACACACCCGATATTACCGCTGCTTGCTGATACGAATTGCGGTCGCATAGCTATTCCCAACATGACCCTGCCACAACATCGGTTTCAGTGGGCAGAAGATATTCCCCGACACCTCAGAAAATCCTGGGAAATCTATCAAGATAGGTTTGATTGCGAACCTCGCGGTTTGTGGCCCTCGGAACAGGCAGTTAGCCCAGAAATTTTGCCCTATATTGCCAAACAAGGCTTCAAATGGATAGTCTCCGACGAAGCTGTATTGGGGTGGACAATTAAACACTTTTTTCACCGCGATGGGGCTGGGAATGTCTGGGAACCAGAATTGTTATATCGCCCTTACCGTCTAGAAACTCCCCACGGAGATTTGGCGATCGTCTTTCGAGACCACCGATTGTCAGATTTGATCGGATTTACCTACGGTTCGATGGCACCGAAAAAAGCAGCATCAGATTTAGTGGGACATTTAGAGGCGATCGCCCGCACTCTCAAACACCGACAGTCTGGTGGTGGCACATCCTTAGAAAATCCCTGGTTAGTTACCATCGCCCTAGACGGCGAAAATTGCTGGGAATTCTATCCCCAAGACGGCAAACCCTTCCTAGAATCCCTCTATGAAACCCTCAGCCTCGACCCAGATATTAAACTGGTAACAGTCTCCGAATTTCTTGACAAATTCCCCCCAACAGCCACAATTGAGGCAGCCCAACTCCACACCGGTTCTTGGGTTGATGGTTCCCTCGCAACTTGGATCGGCGATCCCGCGAAAAATCGCGCTTGGGATTTGTTAAGCCAGGCCAGACAAATGCTGGCCAACCATCCAGAAGCTACGGAAGAAACTAATCCCGAAGCTTGGGAAGCACTCTACGCCGCCGAAGGTTCCGACTGGTTTTGGTGGTTTGGCGAAGGTCACACTTCTAACCAAGATGCCATGTTTGACCAGCTATTCCGGGAACACGTAGCAGCAATTTACGAAGCTCTCAACGAGCCAGTACCTCCCCAAGTGCGCCGACAAGTAGAGGCCGACGAAGCTCAAGGCGACCATCAACCGCTGAGCTTTATTCACCCGGTGATTGACGGTATCGGTAATGAACAGGATTGGGACAAGGCTGGACGGATTGAAGTTGGGGGAGCGAGGGGGACAATGCACCGCAGTTCTGCAATTCAGCGGCTTTGGTACGGGGTGGATCACTTGAATTTTTACCTTCGTGCCGACTTTAAGGCTGGTGTTCGGCCGGGAATTGATTGTCCGCCGGAGTTGAATTTGTTATGGTTTTATCCCGATCGCACCATGCAAAACAGCCTGATTCCACTGTCAGATTTACCTGATACTACACCCCTGAACTATCGATTCCACCATCAGTTAGGGATTAATTTGGTGACGACTCCCAGCCCTAACTCGCGGACGAGTATAGGGTGGGCTTCTCAGCTAATCCTGCGTCTGCATCGGAAACACGCTGAGCTTTATTGACTGTCC
>RDXH01000146.1 GCA_004292745.1 Oscillatoriales cyanobacterium
AGTTCAGCCGAGGCGGGTTAATCCGCTCAAAGTAAAAGTGAAGGGGGAGGGACTTGAAGCCTCCCATGTCTATAAATGACTATACTTTTGCCAGCTATAGAAAGCACATCCCAGTGAATCAGGAAGCCAGTGCTGTATGCGGAGCATCAGCATCTGGTAGTTCACTAGCTTGCATTGAATGCTAACTGTTTACTCAATACCAGGCAGAGTTAACGGAGGACACGGCGCCGTGCCCAAGGAGTGTCAACTTAAGCTTTGGGTCCGCCAAATCCTCTCGCCCACCCGGCAGTCCGACAGGGAATTAATTCCCTGTCTAATAGCGAAATTCCTCTCAAAGAGGACTGAATAGCTCCTGCCGTCCTCTTTGAGAGGAATTTCGCTTTGAGGCAGGGGTTTGAACCCCTGCCGGACTATCTATCGGTTTGATGTTAAGTTGACACTCCTTGGCCACGGCGCCGTGTCCTGATGGTTCAACTTAAAAAATAAATTATGTCCGTATCGTATAATACAATTAACTGAAACCTTAAAAAAACTATACATCTATTAACAATCTAAATGTGCGATCGCCCAGATGCTTGCAGCTTATTGACAATGAATTTGAATGCCCCCCGATCGCCCTTCGCTACAGCCCTTACCCTACAAGTCTTAGTTTGAACCAGTTTTGATAAGCAAACCAGCAGGCCATAGTCAACCATTCCTTATTGATAGCCACATCCGAAAACATTTACTTATCAGTCAAATTTAATAATTGTTTTAGAATTACTGCCAGATTACGGTAGACTTGATTATCAAGCCCAAACAAACGTGGGGATCGCAACCAGCGTAGCTCACACCACAGGGCTGACCCCAATATCGATTTAATCAAAAGACTCAAATCAGTAAGGATAGTCCAAAGACTTATGCTAACCATAAATCTTGGACTCCGTACTGCTAACCTGCGCTCAAAAGAGTTCGCTAAACCCAATTAGCAAACACCAAAAAAGCGCCTTGATAAACTTCAGTGATGTCGTTACAGAAGATTATGGATTGCAGCGAGGCTAGGCTATGACAAAATTTTCCGATAATTTTTCCAGACGTAAATTTATCGTCACCGCAGGCGCATCTGCTGTCAGTTCAATACTACTCAAAGGCTGTCTGGGAAATCCCCCCGAACCTGGTGCTAGTGCTGGTGGTGAGGCCAGTGGTGGCTCAGGAGCAACTCCAGTGGCAACATCACCAGTTGCTGTTGCCAACGAGAAAAGAGTAGAAGGCATTGAAAGCACTAAAATCACCTTGGGATACATCCCCATCGTCGAAGCAGCACCTTTAATCATTGCCCAAGAAAAAGGCTTTTTTGCCAAGTATGGCATGACGGATGTCGTAGTTGCGAAACAAGCCAACTGGGGTTCGGCCAGAGACAACGTAGAAATCGGATCGGCAGGCGGTGGGATTGACGGCGGCCAGTGGCAAATGCCCATGCCTTATCTCATTACTAAAGGCCTGATTACCAAGAACAAAGCTGGCATTCCGATGTATGTTCTAGCACAGTTGAACACTCAGGGAAATGGAATTGCGATCGCGAGCAAACACCAAGGCAAAGGCATCGGGCTTAAACTAGAACAATCTGCCCAAAACTACATCAAAGACCTAGCCAAAGCAGGCACCCCCTTCAAAGCAGCCTATACTTTTCCCAAAGTCAACCAAGATTTGTGGATTCGGTACTGGCTAGCTGCTAACGGCATCAATCCCGATACAGATGTCAGCTTGCTGACAGTACCGGCCGCCCAAACTGTGGCCAACATGAAAACCGGAAGCATGGACGGTTTCAGCACAGGCGACCCCTGGCCTCTGCGCATTGTCAAGGAAAAAATCGGCTTCATGTCAGCCCTGACTGCCGAAATGTGGAAAGGTCATCCAGAGGAATATCTCGCAATTCGTGGCGACTGGGTAGACAAACACCCGAAAGCCACCGAAGCCTTGCTAGCAGGACTAATCGAAGCACAGCAGTGGTGCGACAAGCCCGATCATCGAGCCGAATTAGTTGCGATTGTTTCTGGCAAAGGCTTCTTTGACGTACCTTCGGAAGTTTTGACACCTTCCTATGAAGGCAAGTACGTCATGGGCGACGGCAAACCAGACATCAACGACTTCAAGATGGGCCCGCTGTATTGGAACGATGGTATCGGCAACGTTTCTTATCCCTACGCAAGTCACGATTTGTGGTTCTTAACCGAAAGCATTCGCTGGGGTTTCTTGCCGACAAAAACTTTGTCAGAAAAGAAAGAAATTATTGGTAAAGTCAACCGTGGCGATTTGTGGAAAGCAGCAGCAAAATTAGCAGGAGTTCCTGATGCTGAAATTCCCAAAAATACGTCTCGTGGCATTGAAAAGTTCTTTGACGGGAAAGAATTTAACCCGGAAAAGCCCGAAGAATATCTCAAGAGTTTAGCAATTAAAAAAGTGTGATGGGTCACAGCTTCCCATAATGAAAGTTGAGAAAATTTAGTTTTGCAAAGAAATAGCACCAACATAGGAGATTAGCAGCATGGCTGTAAGCACAAATCGCAAGGGTGGAGTCGATGTCCAAGGAGCATTTGGCGAATTTTGGAAAAAGAATTCCCAAAATTTATTGCCACCAATCCTAGGAATAATTGGATTTCTGTTTGTTTGGCAATTCTTGTCTAGCACAGGAATTATCAAGTTGCCGGGACCGACTAGCGTTTGGACTGATGAACGGACTCGCGTCTTGTTGATGTATCCTTTCATGAACTCCAAAACCTACGGAGTCGGTTTGTTTTGGCAGACTTTGGCTAGTTTGGAACGGGTGGCAAAAGGCTACACTCTAGCTGCTCTTGTGGGAATTAGCCTGGGGGTTGTGGTAGGGACAAATCCTTTCTTAAATAAGGCTTTAGACCCGATTTTCCAGTTTTTGCGGATGGTGGCTCCTTTGGCTTGGGTACCGATCGCCCTGGCTGCATTACAACAAAACGAACCTGCTGCTTTGTTCGTGATTTTTATTACTTCAGTTTGGCCGATTTTAATTAACACAACAGAAGGTGTCCGCCAAATTCCCGATGACTATAATAACGTGGCGAAAGTGCTGCAACTGTCTCGTCAGGAATATTACATCAATATTTTGTTTCCGTCAGCACTTCCTTATATCTTCACAGGATTGCGAATTGCGATCGGTTTGGCTTGGCTGGCGATTATTGCTGCGGAAATTGTGATGTCGGGGATTACGGGTATTGGTTTCTTTATTTGGAATGCTTACCAACAAAACTACATCAGCGAAATTCTATTAGCTGTTTTCTATATTGGAGCAGTTGGTTTGATGCTCGATCGCCTGATGGCTTGGTTGCAGCAAAAAATTGCTCCAAGTCAAGGGAAATAGTTGGCAGTTGGCAGTTGACAGTTGGCAGTTGACAGTTGGCGGTTGAAGGTTGGTAGTTGAAGCAACAGACAACCGTAAACAGCGAGCAGCAAACAGCGAGCAGCAAACAGTCAACTGCGAACAGTCAACAGACAACCGTGAACAGTCAATAGTAAAATAACGAACATACAAAAAAGGCAAGAAAATCATGTCTGTTTTGATTGCAGTAGAACAACTCCAAAAAGTTTTTAATCTATCAGACGGTGGCACCTATGTTGCACTCAAAGGCATCGATCTGGAGATTGAAAAAGGCGAATTTATTTCCTTAATTGGACACTCGGGCTGTGGCAAATCAACGCTGCTAAATATGGTGGCTGGTTTGGATTTGCCTACAGAAGGGCTGGTGACTATCGAAGGACAAAGAATCACTCAACCTGGCCCCGATCGCATGGTAGTCTTCCAAAACTATTCGCTCCTACCTTGGCGAACAGTTAGGGAAAACATTACCCTAGCCGTAGACTCGGTGATGAACGGCTTACCCAAAGCCGAACGCCTAGAAATCATCCAAAAACACATTGACATGGTAGGCTTGGGCCCCCACTCGGAGAAACAGCCTGCACTGCTTTCCGGCGGACAAAAACAGCGCGTGGCGATCGCCCGTGCCCTCGCCCTACGTCCCAAACTGTTACTCTTAGACGAACCCTTCGGCGCCCTCGACGCCCTAACTCGCGGCAACTTGCAAGAAAAGTTGATGGAAATTTGCCAAGAGTATCAAATCAGCGCCCTGATGGTGACTCACGATGTGGACGAAGCGGTATTGCTGAGCGATCGCATCGTCATGCTCACCAACGGCCCAGAATCGAAGATTGGCGGGATTTTGGAAGTAGACATCCCCCGCCCCCGCAAGCGGATGGAAGTAGTCTCACACCCCAGCTACTACGCTCTACGCAGCGAAATGATTTACTTCCTCAACCAGCAAAAACGGGTGAAAAAACTGCGGGCGCGGAAAGTACCAGCGATCGCCCGTCATGGACTGGAAAAAATCAACCTGGAACTGGGCTTCGTCCCCCTCGCAGCCTGCGCTCCCCTAGCCGTCGCCAAAGAAAAAGGCTTTTTTGCCAAGCACGGCCTCGATGAAGTCCACCTGGTGCGCGAAACAAGCTGGCGCGGCATCGTAGACGGCATCGCCGCAGGTTACTTAGACGCAGCCCAAATGCCCTCTGGCATGGCAATGTGGTTGAGCTTGGGGGGCCATCAAGAAAAGCCGATACCGACGGTGACAGCCCTCACCATGAGCCGCAACGGTAACGGAATTACCCTCGCCAAGCGGTTTTACGACCAAGGGATCTACACCCTGGCAGACTTTAAGCAAATGCTGCACAGAACCCCGGCGCAAACTCACCGCATGGGAATCGTTCACCCTTCTTCCATGCACAACCTGCTGCTACGCTACTGGCTGGCTTCCGGCGGCATTGACCCAGACCATGATGTCTTGCTCAAAAACATCCCTCCAGCCCAAATGATCGTGGACTTACAAGGCGGCACCATTGACGGTTTCTGCGTCGGCGAACCTTGGAACTTGCGCGCCTCTATGGAAGGAGTCGGCTTTACCGTAGCGACAGATTTGGAATTGTGGCCCGGACACCCCGCCAAAATTCTGGGGGTGCGGGAAGACTGGGCTAATGCTTATCCCAACACTCACATTGCTCTAGTCAAAGCTTTGCTGGAAGCTTCTCACTATTGCGCCGATCCAGCTCACGCTGCTGAGGTTTCGGAAATTGTCGCGGGACGGGAGTATGTCGCCACGGACAAAAATTACATCCAACTAGGCGATCCCAAATCTAATGCTTGTAACCTCGACAGTCCAATGCGGGAATACGCCCACCATTTGTTCTGCGGAGATGGGGTGAACCGTCCCAGCCGTACTGAACAACTGTGGCACATGGTGCAGATGGCGCGCTGGGGCGATACTGTGTTTCCCCGCAACTGGGTGGAAATTCTGGAACGGGTTGTTAGAGTCGGCGCTTTCAGCACGGCGGCGAGAGAGTTGGGAATGTCGGATATTACTTATACTCGCGGTTCTCTTCCCTTGTTTGATGGCTTGGTGTTTAATGCTGACGATCCAATCGGCTACCTCAATAGTCTGAACATTAAACGCGATTTCACGATGGCTGAGGTGATACTCGATTCGGTCCGCAGAGCTGCTTAGAGCGGTTTTCAGTTACATAAAAATAGAGTAATTGCTAATAGTTATTTGTTAGTTAGTAATTCCCTATTCCTGACCTCTGTTACATCAGTTAAATCCGTTGAGCGAATCCGTTGCCGAACTTCCGTCGCCAATCACCCACTAACAAATTGCAAAGCCATGATTAACACCACGAAAAACAATACCGGAACCAAAACTTTAAACAAGAAAGGGAACGATCGCCGTCAGCCTTTTTTGTCGATCCAAAATGTTTACAAATCCTATCCAAACGGTTACAAAGCTTTAGAAAATGTCAACCTGAATGTAGCTGAGGGAGAGTTTATTACCCTGATTGGACACTCCGGTTGTGGTAAGTCAACTCTGTTAAACATGGTGTCTGGTTTTAGCACTCCCAGTCAGGGTAGCGTGACGATTAATGGGGAGAAAATTACCAAGCCAGGACCCGATCGCATGGTGGTGTTTCAGGGTTATGCTTTGCTACCCTGGCGGACGGTGTTTGAAAATGTTTATCTAGCTGTTAATGCTGTATTTCCCCATAAGTCGAAGGTGGAAAAAAATGCGATCGTCAAAGACCATTTGGCGATGGTGGGATTGACAGAAGCTGCGGAAAAAAGACCGCCACAAATTTCGGGGGGGATGAAGCAGCGGGTTTCCATCGCCCGCGCTTTGGCCATTCGCCCGAAAGTGCTGATTTTAGATGAACCTTTTGGTGCTTTGGATGCAATTACTAAGGAGGAATTGCAGGAAGAGTTGCTGAAAATTTGGAACGATCACCGTTGTACGGTGTTGATGATTACTCACGATATTGATGAAGCGCTGTTTTTAGCCGATCGCCTGGTGATGATGACCAATGGCCCATCGGCTACCATTGGCGAAGTTTTGGAGATTCCGTTTCCGCGTCCGCGCGATCGGGTACAAATTATGGAAGATCCAGAATACTACAATTTGCGGAACTACGCTCTAGATTTCTTGTTCCGTCGCTTTGCTCACGATCACGACGCTTAGTCGATCGAGTAATAGTCATGAAAAATGGGGCATCTTGAACAACTTAAGCTTCAGCATTCCCCATTTTCTGGGGAATATTGCTGAAGCTTAACTATTGGTGAGAAATTTTTTCTGACCATCCGGATCTTTTTCTCAACTTTTACGTCTAGCTGTGCAGAGACCTAATTGCCTAGCTGTTCGTAAGCTGGCATGAACTGAGACTACCTTTGATTAAGGGTGGGCTCTTTTTTTATGTTATTGGGTATTTTTGCTAAATTGATGGTGTGTGCATTCCACCATTTTAACTGGCACATTCCGGGTCATTGATTCCTGTTTGATGGATTATAGCCCTTCGAGCTCTCCTATGAGGTAAGAGCGAGAATTGGTAATAGGTAATTGGTAATATAGCAATCCTAAATCATTTGTGAATTTCTTACTCCCGGACCTTAATAAGGGGAGGGTTGGGGTGGGGTAAAAACTTTACGACTCATTTAGGACTGCATACCCTATGCCCCATTATATCAAATTCGTCAGAGAAATTTTTTATTTGGCTGCAACTACCATAAATTGTATCTCCTGAAATCATGCTTAGGAAGACTTAATATTCATATTGATAGGTAAGCGGATAGTAAAAGTAGAACCAACCCCCACTTGACTTTCCAAGGAAATACTACCACCCATCATGTGACAAAAACGCTGGCTGATTGCTAGTCCCAAACCCGTGCCTCCATACTTGCGCGTAGTAGAAGCATCTGCTTGGGTAAAGGGTTGAAAAACTCGCTGCAATTGGTCTGAGTCCATCCCAATTCCGGTATCAGTACAATTAAATACCAAAAATTCTCTAATTGCCAATGATGAGAGAGAATTATCATCAGATTCATCGCAGTTTTCTTGTGTCTGGTCGCTGATTTCCTGCGCCGGATTTTCGCGAGTTGCGGTGAGGGTAATTGTGCCGTTATGAGTGAATTTAGCAGCATTGCTCAGCAAATTTAATAATATTTGTCGCACTTTAGTAATATCGGAGTGCATCGTGCCGATATTGGTAATTTTGCTCAAGTCTAGGGTATTGCCATTTTTCTCAGTTAGGGACGAAGCGGTAGATGCTACTTCTTTAATTAAATCAGCGATATCGAAGGTTTCTAAATAAAGCTCCATGCGACCTGCTTCTATCTTAGAAATATCTAGAATATCATTAATTAAAGATAGCAAGTGTCTGCCAGAATTGCGAATTTTTTCCAAATCAGGGAGGAGTTCATCGTAACCTAATTCTTCGGTTTCTTCTTGGAGCATTTCGCTGTAGCCGATGATCGCATTCAGCGGTGTTCGCAGTTCGTGGCTCATGTTTGCTAAAAATGCGCTTTTTGCGGTGGAAGCCTCTTCGGCGGCTTCTAGAGCTCTTTGGAGGGCAGATTCAAAGACTTTGCGATCGCTAATATCCTCGATGCTACCTTCATAGTAAAGCGGTACACCGTCAGCATCGTAAACCGCACGGGCACTTTCGGAAATCCAAATTATACTGCCATCGGCCCGGTAAACCTGAGACTCAAATCCCGAAACTTCGCCACATAGATCGATCGCCTGCACCAACTTATCCCGACGTTTAGGATCGACATAAACCTGCTGTCGAATATCTGTCAAATTCGAGGTCAGTTCCTCTGGGGACGAATAGCCGTAGATTTTGGCAAAAGCCGGATTCACACTCAAAAAACGCCCTTCAGGAGTTGTTTGAAAAATCCCCTCCACGGCATTTTCAAAGATACTACGGTATTTTTGTTCTGCTTGACGTAGAGCTATTTGTGTGCGTTCGCGATCGCTAGCTTCCATAGCCAAGGAGACTAAATCTGCCAAGGAAGCAGAAAAATTTTGTGCTTCCACCGTCCAGTTACGAAAAGTTTCCACCTGTTCTAGAGAGATTACTCCTACAGTTTGTCCGCCGAGTCTAATCGGTGCGTCTAAAGTGGAAGTAGCGCCTGTTTCTACAAAATAAGATGCGACAAATTCTCTAGTTCTGGTATCTGAAAGAGCATCGTCCGCGGCAATCGTTCGGTCTTCTTCCAAAGCTTGAAAATAAGCCGGATAATCGGCTGCTAAAATTTCTTCCCCGGCGAAATGCCTACCACTACTGCGCTCAAATTGGTCAAAGCATAGCAATTTCGATCTACTTTCATCATACATCCAAATAGCAGCTCTTTCTGTTTCTAGGGTATGAGCGGCTGCTTCAGTGATTTCCTTCAAAGCTACTTTTAAATTCCCCCGATAAAGGGCTTTATTTCTGGCTAATTCTAATAAAACAGTATTTTGCTTGCTCAACTGTTTTTGCCTTTCCCGCTGTGCTAATTCGGCTCGTTTGTATTCCGTAACGTCGCGGGCAACCCAAATTACAGACTCTTCCGAAAGCGGAGAAATCCTCGCCGCCAAACAAACTTCTCGACCGCGCAGGTTTAAAGTGTATTCAATACTGACAGTTTGTTTAGTATCTAAAGCCGAGCGAATGCAGTCAAGAAAGCGATCGGCTGTTGTTGGCTGGAACATTTCGCCGATGGTTTTGCCTACTAATTCTTGAGCTGGTGCGTAAAGTAGGGATAGATTGGTAGGCACAATTTTTAAGTAGCGGCCGCTGGCATCTACAACTACAATTAATTCGGTCATCGCTGCCAACAACGCTCGCAGTTCTGCTTCTGCTGATTTGAGTTCGGCAGTTCGTTCTGCTACTCGGCTTTCTAAATGGGAATTGGTTTCCTCTAAAGTAGCAAAGGAAGAGCGCAACTGTCTTGCCATTTGATTGAAAGATTGAGCTAAAAGTCCGAGTTCGTTAACGCCTTTGACTTCGACTTCTCGTTCTAGTTCCGAGGAGGTAAAATCTGCTGACTCGGACATTTTTGTTAAATCTTTGGAAGCTTTCAACAATCGGCGAATGGGTTCGGCTACCCAGCGATATGTGAAAATACCTAAGACGATCGCCACAATGAAGGCAAAACAGCACAATAAAATAGTTGTGCGAATATTGGTGTTAATTTGCTCTATAAAGTCGGCTTCGGGAATAGCGACCACAATCAGCAAATCCAGCCCGCGTTCGTCTTGCAGGGGAACCACCGTAATGAATTGCCGCGAACCATCCATATCAAAGGTGAATTGTCCTTGGGTGCGAATTTCTGCAAAACTGCCAAAAATTGATTGTAATTGTTTGGCTGCCGATCGCATGAGTAAATTTTTACTTTCCGTTGCCAACAGCCGTTTTTGTCCGTCTTTGGTGCTGACAAAGGGTAACTCATCTGTGGAACTAGCGACTATTTCGCCACTACGTTCGATCGCAAACACCTGTCCCGACTTACTGATTTTGATACTTTTGAGAAAATCGCTGATTTGAGAAAGAGTGACATCAACTGCTAGTACCCCCCGCAGGTTTCCCGTTTTGGTGTAGATGGGGACTGCGGGCGTAATGCCTAATACTGGCGGGGCCGCAAACACGTAGATGGGAGACCATGTGGGTTTTTTTGACTGTTTGGCATTTGTGTACCAAGGTCTTGTACGGGCCTCATAGGGTATGGTTTCGACTAACTGAGTGCGATTTCCCTGGCTGTCTAGGCGATAAATTTGGCGATCTGGAGCCGTTGATTTATCTTTAATATAAGTAAAATTTTCTGTTCCTCTCTTGACCAAGAGAAATCTGCCACTTTCGGCGCCGTAATAAATGGTTGTGGTGCGATCGCCAATTTTAGTCTGGTTCCAAAAATAGCGCTCTAAGTTAGGGAAGTTGTCGGGATCTAAGTTTCCAGAGGCGATCGCGCTAGCATTAATTTCCAGAAACAGGTAAGCTGCATCCCCAAAACTGCGGAAATTTTCTCTAGTCCTGGCTGCAACTTCCAAGCTTAACCTAGTAGCCAGGTCATTGACAGCTTTCTGACCGTTGCGAAAAGACAGCCATCCCGTCACACCTACCGCTACAGACATTTGCACCACCAGCGGTATCAACAATACAAGACTCAGTGACATTTTCGGCGGGCTTTTCATCAGGCTAGAACCCAGGGTTTTCAATAACATCAATATTTTGGCAGATCCCAAATTTGCGTATTTTGCTTATTTTATATATTCCCTAGACCTAAGCTACCACTAATCTTGACCTTTTCTCGACTGCCAGGAAGAAATTTTAGCAAATCGGTTCCTCCAACAATCTGTAGCTCCTTCTCATTAAACCTACAATCCGAGCGCCCTTAGATACAGCAATTCTTCAATAACTCCGGTATCTGAATCAGGGATTTTTTAGGTGCGTTTACTTACGACTGCTCTGTGATTGTTAATTAACTTGAGTTCAGGGGGAAAATGTAAGTAATTTAACAATCTTTTGTGAGGAAGTTTGCTATTTATAAAATAGATGGGCAAAAAAACACCGAATCATCGGTAACTCTTTAAGCATATACCGGAAATAGCCGATAGCAAAATCAAAAATTTTCAGCATTTTGTGCGATGGAAATTTTGGGAAAACAATACTTTAGGAGGATGGCATGAACTATACATTTGAAATCCTGGGTGTATCTCCAACTCTATCTTTTTTCAACCAACAGCAAGAATTATTACAACAGCAGCATTCTGCTGGTGTAGAATACTTGGGAAATCGCAAGTGTACCCTAGATTCCTTTGTCGCATCAGTAGAAACCGTTTCGCCCCACCGAGGCTGGGATGTCGATAGAGTAGTAGACAGCGTGATTAGCTTCTGGATGAACAACTCCGAAAGCATCAATTATTGGAAATGCCGATTGCAGGATGCAGGTAGCGAAAACTTGTTAGTCGCTAGAGTCGGCGATATCAAATCCTTGCAAGCTGCATTTGAATCGTTGCTAAGTCAATAGGAAAATGGGAAAGTGGCAAAAAGGCGATCGACAATAGTTAAAATCAACTCAACTATCTCTTGCCACTTTCCCATTCCCCAATCCTATGTCTCGCTCCAAAGCCCTACAATCTTACATTTTTGTCCGCTTGCTCCTAGCACCGCTGATGTTGTGGACCATCACCACAGCCGTATTTTTGCTGCTGCGAGCCACTCCAGGAGACCCCATCGATGCCATTCTCGGCTCGCGAGCACCCTCCGCAGCCAAAGCAGCAATGCGAACCCAACTAGGTCTCGACGCACCCCTATGGCAACAATATCTCAAATATATTAAAGACTTGTTCAGCTTAAATTTGGGAACCTCCATCACCACTCGCGGACAAACCGTGTGGCAAATTATCACAGACAATTTCCCCGCCACGGTAGAATTAGCAGTTTGCAGCATGGCCGTAGCCTTAATAATCGGCATCAGCATCGGCTCCTTAGCAGCATCCCGCCCCAACACTATTTTCGATGCCGCAGGCCGTTTATTTGGCATCATCACTTACTCCCTACCCGCTTTTTGGGCCGGCATGGTATTACAATTAATTTTCTCGGTACAGTTAGGTTGGTTTCCCTTGGGAACTCGTTTTCCGGTGACATTAACAGCGCCCGAAGGTTACACCGGACTTTACACCATAGATAGTCTGTTGAGTGCCAACTTCGGTCAATTTATGATAGCTTTGCATCATTTAGCATTGCCAAGTTTGACCTTGGGCATTCTTTTGAGTGGCATTTTCGAGCGCATTGTCAGAGTGAATCTGAAGCAAACATTACAAGCAGATTATGTAGAAGCAGCTAGAGCTAGAGGCATTCCAGAATTGCAGATTTTATGGAGTCACGCTCTCAAAAATGCTCTAATTCCAGTAATTACAGTTTTGGGCTTAACTTTTGCTGCACTGTTGGGTGGTGCGATTTTAACAGAAGTGACTTTTTCTTGGCCTGGGTTGGCAAATCGACTTTATGAGGCGATTAGTTTGCGGGATTATCCAACTGTACAAGGAATCGTGGTATTTTTTGCGGGAATAGTCGTGGTTGCTAGCATTGTCATTGATATTTTGAATGCCTACATTGACCCGCGAATTCGTTACTAAAACTGCCTAAAGAAGAGTAAGATTAAGCGAACCGCGAAGGCGCGAAGAACGCGAAGGAAGAACCCCCCCCCCAGCCCCCCCCAAGGGGGGAAAGAAGAAGATGCAGTTCTTCCTTCGTCCTCTTGGTGTCTTCGCGGTTTAATCATTCTGATGCAACCGGAATCGATATGACTCCCTTTTTAGGAAGAGGACAATTTTTAGTTTCTGGGCAATACTAGAGCAAATACACTTGAATATTTGGGGTAAAAATGATGAGATTGTTGCCGACAATAGCAGCCCTATCCGCGGCCTTAACTCCACTGATGGCAGAAGTCGCTTTCAGCCTTCCCATGCCCAGAACAACCGACTTTCCGACAACCTCGAACCCTCAAGTAAACGTACCCGTTTGCTACATCGAAACCTCAAGCGGCACTACTTTTGATTTAGCCAGTTTGTGTGGGAAAAATACTACTCCCGCAGCGATAAATAACCGTAATACGACTACTGCCAACCCCAACGCAGCTAATCCACCTAATCCCAACCCCAATGGTATTACCAGAGATGCAGCCGGCACTCCCATAACTACTCCTGCGGGTACAAATCCCAATAATCCCAATAATCTCAATAATCCCAATAATCTCAATAATCCCAATAATCCCAATACCAATCCCAATAATCTCAATCCCGGAACTTCTCCCAACACCAATCCCAATAATCTCAATCCTGGAAATGGGCCCTACACCACTCCCAATAAGTAAATCCACTTAATTTAACGTAAAATATGGATGACAGAAAAGCTGACTGCATAAGTCTTCTTCCTTCTTCCTTCTTCCTGAAGCGGTTCAGTCAGCGGAGTCGAAGGGCCTTCTTCCTGAAGCGTTCCCTGAGCCCTTCGGCTACGCGGTTCAGTCAGCGGAGTCGAAGGGCAGGATAAACGCAGTCGTTGGGCCTTCTTCCTTCTTCCTTCTACTTAACAATCTGTCTCCTAACGCTGGCAGTGGCAACGGCACTGGTAGTTTTTGATTTGTCCTAATTAAGTTAAACTAGCAGATGAAAGTGGCGATCGCACTTGAGGACATCTCATGTCAAACTTAGTTCAACGCTTAGAAATCACCGCCCATCCGCAACTAGAAAAATCCCTCGGCTATCGCGGAGATGCCCGCTGGGTAGCTTGGCGGTGGGAACCAGAAATAGACCAACTTATTTGCAGCGATGGCAAAATAGTCTCCACGGGCAACAATCTGGCTTGGCTGGTATTTTTGCAACACGACTTAGTGCAGCCTGTCCTAGAAGATTATAACCTCGGTAAGGGCGATCGCCATTCGCTGCTGTTAGACAGAACCAGTAGAAATCTCTACATTGGCCAAGGGACAGAAATTCAAAATTTACTAGAACAGCCAGAAAGTTTAGCATTGTTGACTTGTCTCGATCGTAACACCAAAGGCGATTCCCTGCGGGATAGCTTCGCTTCACGAAAATTTGGCGAAACATGGCAACAACAGCTAGCTAAAACCACAAAGTCCGACCAATTTCGCCACTTCCTAAATCTAATTCCTGTCAGTATTGTAGCAACTTTAATCGGTGCTTTAGCCGTAGGGACAGGAATGTGGGTAATCCCAACAGCCCAGCAGAAGCTAGCCCAAAAAAATGCTCCAACTTCCCCAGTAAATTTTGAAGCCAACTGCTATCTTGGCAATTCCTACAAATTTTCATCCCATGTCGGTTCCGTAACCGGAAACAAAGAACTACACTTAATAGCCGCTTACGAAGCTACATCGCCCCAAGACAATGGAAATCCCTCCAAAAATGCCATTGAAGTCAAAGTACAACGCAAAAACAAACCGATAATTCTCGCACTTTCTGCCTACGAACCGATTAACTGGAAACTCACCATAGAACCCGGTGCTGTCATCGAAAAAATCATTATCAACGGATACGAAAAGCAAAGCATTACTGGAGTTAGCGGAATTCCCATCGAAGAATATAGCTACAAAGGAAATGGAAAAAGCCTCAGCGAAGGTGACTTCATGTACCAGTGGGAATCCACTACCGATAGTAGTAGCAATAGCCCCTCAATAGTCACCAAATTAGAACAAATAAGTCAAACAAATTTAACTTCTTTTCAAGGATGTTATAGAGGAACAAGTTTTATGATTAAGTAAAGGTTAAAAGTATCCCTGGGCACAGACATCGACAGATTAAAAGCATCGCCAGAAAATTCCAAAACCCGCCCTGGTGGGTTTTTTGATTAATAATTAAATTAATTAAGTTTTTTATGATATAATCTGCCGTGGTATAAATCAAATTAACTCTTTGTGGAACAAGCCCGAAAGCCTGTTCCGGAGAATCATGCAAGATGTGAGTGTAATATTAATAAATATGAAATACTGGTACGAAACCCTAGCTGTAGCCCAGCGGATTTTAATTGAACTGTTCCGGCGAAAACGCAGCTTAATCCTCTGGAGTATCTTCCCAGTTTCCATCCTACTAATTAACGGAGCGATTTTACAAGAACGCGCCAACCTAACAACAGCAAAAGCCTTTGAAAGTGCAGCCCCAGCAAGCTTAGTCGGGGCCGCCTTATTTTTTAGCTGTCTCGGCGGAAGCGTCGCCACAGTCGTAGCAGAGCGAGAACAACATACACTCAAACGATTATTTATTTCCCCCCTGAGCGGTACTTCCTACTTTTTAGGAATTTTTCTAGCTCACAGTGCGATCGGCATCGGTCAAGTAATTCTAGTATATACCATCGCCTCTTGTTTAGGAGCACAATTTCAAGGCTCTGTTCTGCTAGGAAGTGCGATTATTATCCTGAGTATTATATCTTATGTCGGAGTCGGCTTCATTCTCGGAACCCAATTCGCGAGGCGCACAGAAGATGTCAACTCCCTAGTCGCAGCTTTCGGAGTTCCATTATTAATTTTAGGAGGAGCATTTTTACCCACAGCACTGTTTCCCAAAAGCCTGCTCGAACTTGCCAAATACAATCCAATTTACCACATGAACGAAGCGCTAATCCAAGTTTGGGCCAACGGCAAAAATTTCGCCCAAATTTCCGAACACTTTTGGTTTTTATTGATATTTTCCATAGCCATGATAGCAGGTGGATGGCTTTCTTACCGCAGAATGCTGAGAGTAGAAAGAAGACTATAGAAGCATCTCACTCCTCTGCGCCCTCTCCGCCCTCTGCGCCCTCTGCGGTAAAAAAAATCCCAAAAAATCGTCAACCATCCAACCAATATTATACAAAAAACTACGGAGAATTCAAGCAGTGCTGCAAATTAAAAAACTAAATAAATCCTACGGCGAACGCTCAGTGCTGCGCGATTTGACACTGCACATACAAGCAGGAGAAATCTATGGTTTGCTAGGACAAAACGGTGCGGGCAAAACTACCACTATCAATATACTATGCAACTTGCTCAATGCAGACAGTGGAAAAATCACCCTCAATGGCGAACCTGTTTCTGAGTCAACAAAAATCTTAATTGGTGTAGCCCCCCAAGAGAATTTGCTCTATAAAAGCCTGAGTTGCGAAGAAAATCTCAACTTTTTTGCTCAAATTTATGGGATGAATCGCCAACAGCGTCTTTATCAAGTAGAGCAATGTTTAAAAGCAGTAAATTTAACAGATAGAGCCAAAAGCCCTGTGGAAACTTTGAGTGGGGGAATGCAGCGCCGCTTGAATATTGCGGTGGCTTTGGTACACCAACCTAAATTAGTGATTTTGGATGAACCGACAACAGGTTTGGATATTGAAGCACGCTATGAAATTTGGGATTTAATTCAGCAATTACAATCCCAGGGAATTACGATTTTGCTGACAACTCACTTGTTGGATGAAGCGGAACGTCTGTGTCAGAAAATTGGGATTTTGAAGAGTGGGAGTATTGTCGCCGAAGGCAGTTTGGAGGAGTTGCGAAAACTGATTCCGGCTCAAGAAATTATTGTGGTCAAAACTCAACAAGAAGCTGAAGTCATCACTAGGGCTGAAAAATACAATTTCATTCCCAGGCGTTATGGTAGCGATTTGGCTTTTTGGTTGCCGGAAGCTTTAGAATTAAAAGAGATTATTTTGCGGTTTGATGGGATTTCCATTGACTCAATTTCCCGGTATCCGGTGCGGTTGGAACATATCTATGTTGAGGTTACAAAACAAACGGTTTGCTAGGGCTGGCGATGTCTTGAGTCTAGCTGAAGGGTTTCACTAACCATAATTGCCCCAATTTTCAATCATGACGCCAAAAGCCCGCGCTAATTTGTCGATCGCCCTAAAGTCAACCATTGATATGGACGATCGCCGAACATAGGTGGTAATTTTGGTCTATACTACTCCTGAACGCTCAGCAACTTCTGTGAATGTCCAGCCTCTTTCGGTTGCTAGTTCTCAAACTCTGATTCTGACTAAACTGATACTTGACAATAATGCAATTGCGTTCGATTATTGCTGTATCTAAAAAATTGACCTACCACCAGGATATGCAACTACCATGATATATGAAAATCAGTCAAGATCTTCAACGATCGCCGCATCTAAAATTATTCATAAGTCTTCTGTTGTCAATCCGCGATCGAGATTTGTGACTGAAGAAACTGTAGCGCTATTGTTCAACATCTCACCAGAGCAGATTTATCGCATAGAATGTTGTCACAACATGGTATATATTCATGCAAAAGGCCTGAGTCGTTTTGTCAGTTACGCCGATTTCCCCCCAATTGTGGCAGTAAATCCCCCCGTACCTCGCGATTATCTAGCATGGTACAAACGCTGGAAACGCACCCAAGCACCAGTATTTTGGACTAAGTTTTACACTTACAATTTTAAAGGGGCGGTTTCAGTTGACAGCTTGCGGGAGTGGGGCGTAGTGGTGGGTACTGTTAAATCTGTAATTCATCCTACAGCGCTTCAACAGTTGCGAGATGTTTATGCTGAGGAAAAGTATTTGATGGAGAAATTTTAAAGTGCGATCGCCTCAAGGGAGTAAAAAAATAACTTAATTTTACGGAATTACCCTCATACCATCAGGAATAGAATAGCAACGGCGTTATCAAACCAAGAATCAATATGCTGCGTCTATTAATTTCCGGTGGTATTGTCATGGTACCGCTGCTAGGATTTTCGCTCCTCGCAGCCACTCTCATATTAGAAAGACTATTCTTTTGGTGGCAAATACTCCGCCGTCAAGATGCAATTATCCGGCAATTTCTTAACTCCTATTCCCGTTTTCCTAAGTCGGAAGTAGTGAAAAAAAATCTGATTCCTTGTCTTCAGAAAAATGCCGACCTTCCGGTGTCCCGAATTTTTTTAGCTGCGCTACAATTAAACCAGCCAAGTGTTGAAGATTTTAGTTTGGCTTTGGAAACTACTGCTCATGCAGAATTAGCTTCATTAAAACGCTTCCATACAGTTTTTGAAACAATTATTAGTCTGGCACCTTTATTGGGTTTATTAGGGACTGTTCTGGGACTAATTAACTCCTTTGCTGCGCTCAAAATTGGAGAGGTTGGTGGTGGTAGTACGGCTGGTGTTACTGGGGGTATTAGTGAAGCTTTGGTTTCTACAGCTACAGGGTTAATTGTTGCTATTTTTACTTTGTTTTTTGCCAATTTGTTTCGAGGTTTTTATCAGCAGCAACGAGCTTTGTTTCTGGAGTATGGGGGTCAATTAGAATTACTTTACCGTCAGCGCTTTGTATCGGAATTGTTTCACCGCAGAGGAAGCAGAGAAAGGGGAGAGATGAAGGATTCTCATGAATACAGGATTTGATTTTAGCTACAAGTATGGAGATGTCTCATGCGCTTACTATCGGATTTTTTTTACCGCAGAGTACGCAGAGGAAGCAGAGAGAGGGGAGAGATTTTCATGATTCTGATTTTAACTGATTTGATTTTA